>JAZKTI010000035.1:0-15120 GCA_036625635.1 Haloarculaceae archaeon | reverse complement strand
CTGACGCCGCCCGGTCCTCGCCACCGTCGGGAATCTCCGCCGGGTCGAGTTCCTCGCGGTCCACGAGGACGTTTGCTCCCTCCGTCCGTGCGACCTCGTTGTAGCGGTGGAACTTCTCGATCTGGTCCTCGTCGACGACCGGGCCCATGAACGTGTCCGGGTCGAGGGGGTCGCCGACGGCGACCGACTCCGCGAGGTCGACGAACTCCCGCTTGAACTCGTCGTAGACGTCCTCGTGGACGATCAGCCGCTCGCTCGAGACACACCGCTGGCCGGTCGTCTTGAACGAGGACATCACCGCCGAGTGGAGGGCGACGTCCATGTCCGCGTTCGCCGTGATCACGACCCCGTTCTTGCCGCCCATCTCGCAGGCGTAGCCCTTCCCCGGCTTGCCGCCGAGCTGGTCGGCGATCTGGTGGCCGACCTCCGCCGAGCCGGTGAAGAGAACGGTGTCGACCGCCTCGCTATCGACGATGGCTGCGCCGACGTCGCCGAAGCCCTGGACCAGGTTGAATACGCCGTCGGGGACCCCGGCGTCCTCGAACATCTCGGCGATGACCTGGCCACACCAGGGGGTCTGCTCGGCGGGCTTCCAGACGACCGTGTTGCCCTCCACGAGGGTGACCGCCATGTGCCAGAACGGGATGGCGACCGGGAAGTTCCAGGGCGTGATACAGCCGACGACGCCCCGGGGTTTGCGGCGCATGTAGGAGTCCTTGCTGGCGATCTCCGAGGGGACAACGTCGCCGTGGGGATGGCGGGCGTTGCCCGCGGCCCACTCGACCATGTGCCAGGCCTCGGTGACGTCCGCCTTGCCCTCGCTGATCTCCTTCCCACACTCCCGGGTGACGATCTTGCCGAGTTCCGCGTGTCTGTCTCGCAACTCGTGGAAGATCTCCCAGAGGTGTTCGGCCCGGTCGATGTACGAGAGCGATCGCCACTCCTCGAAGGCCCCGTCGGCGGCCGCCAGCGCGCGCTCGGCATCGGCTTCGGTCCCGCGGACGAACTCCCCCAGCCGTTCCCCCGTCGCCGGGTCGACGCTCTCGAAGGTGTCCTCGCTCGCCCCCGCTGTCCACTCCCCGTCGATGTAGTGCCCCGAGACGTCGCTATCGTGGCTCATGGTTCCCGTTCGCGTACCGCCGCCGCCGTAAAAAATCTACCCCGCTGAGACCGTCCTCAGAGCGCGTCTGCCGGACGGACGACCCGATCTGGCCCCCGAAAACGGAGCGATGTCCGGTTCTGGAGCGACGGTGACTCAGTCCGGCCGGATGCGCTCGATGGCGGCCTCGAAGTGGTCCGCGCTGATCCTCACGCTGCCCGCGCGATCGACGGCGCCCTCGGGGTCGAGCTCCGCGGCCACGTCCCGGATGGCTCGCATCGACGCCTCCCTGACCAGCGCCTCGAGATCCGCCCCGGAGAACCCCTCGGTCCGCCCCGCGAGCGCGTCCAGGTCCACGTCGGATCCGAGCGGCTTGCCACTGACGTGCACCGCGAGGATCGCCCGCCGACCGGCCTCGTCGGGATCCGGGACCGCGACGTGGACCTCGAGGCGGCCCGGTCGGAGCAGCGCCTCGTCGATGGCCTCCCGGCGGTTCGTGGCTGCGAGGACGACGAGGGCAGGGTTCTCGGCGGCGTCGTCGAGTTCGGCGAGGAGCTGGGAGACCACGCGCTCGGTGACAGCCTCGTCGCCACCCCCGCCCCGCCGGCCGGCGATGGCGTCGAGTTCGTCGATAAAGACGATGGCCGGGGCGGTCTGCCGGGCGCGCTCGAACAGTTCGCGGACGGCCTTCTCGCTCTCGCCGACATAACGGTCGAGCAGCTCCGGTCCGGCGACCCGGAGGAAGTTGACACCGCTCTCGCCGGCCGTCGCGCGGGCGAGCAGGGTCTTCCCCGTCCCGGGCGGGCCGTGAAGGAGGATACCTGTCGGCGGGTCGGTTTCTGTCGATTCGAAGAGTGGACCGTACTCGAGGGGCCACTCGACGGCCTCGCGGAGGCGGTCCTTGGCGTCCTCGAGGCCACCGACGTCCGCGAAGGTGACTCGTGGCGATTCGGCGACGTACTCGCGCATCGCCGAGGGCTCGATGGCCGCGAGAGCGGTCTCGAAATCCGCCCGTGTCACCCGGAGCCCCTCCGAGTCCCGTCGGAGTGCGGCCATGGCAGCCTCGCGGACCAGCGACGCGACGTCCGCGCCGACGAACCCGTGGGTCCGGGCCGCGAGCCGATCGAGGTCCACGCCGTCGCCCATGGGCATACCGCGGGTGTGGACCGCCAGAATCTCTCGTCGGCCCCGCTCGTCGGGCACGCCGATCTCGATCTCGCGGTCGAACCGGCCGCCCCGTCGGAGCGCCTCGTCGACGGTGTCCACCCGGTTGGTCGCACCGACGACCACGACCCCGGCGGTCGGCTGGAGGCCGTCCATCAGGGTCAGCAACTGGGCGACGACCCGGTTCTCCATATCGGCCTCGGCGTCCCGGCTTCCGGCGATCGAGTCGATCTCGTCGACGAACAGGATTGCGGGGGCGTTGTCCTGGGCCTCCTCGAAGGCCTCCCGGAGGCGCTCCTCGGACTCCCCCTTGTACTTCGAGACGATTTCGGGTCCCGAGATGCTCCGGAAACTCGCGTCCACCTCGTTGGCCACCGCCCGAGCGATGAGTGTCTTCCCCGTCCCGGGCGGCCCGTGCAGGAGGACGCCGCTCGGCGGGTCGAGATTGAGCCGGTCGAAGACCTCCGGCTCGGCCAGCGGGAGTTCGATCGTCTCCCTGACGAGGTCGAGTTCGTCCTCCAGCCCGCCGATGTCCTCGTAGGTCGTTCCCGCACTCCCCCTGCCCACCGCTTCGCTGGCGTCCGAGTCTGGACTGCCTGCGGCGTCGTCCGGTGTGCCATCGGAACGGCCGTCAGTCCGGTGGTCCCCACTGCCGCTTGTGGTACCGTTGCCGCGGTCGCCCACGGATCGCCCACCTCTGTTACCCGCCCTGCTCCGCCCCACGGGAACGTCGCCGTCGTGTGGTTGGAGTTCCACAGTCGTGTCTTCCGTCACCCGGACGGAGCCGTCGGGCGACGTCCCCGTCACGACGAACGGGCCCGCGTCGCCGGCACGGAGGCGCTCCCCGGTGCGCACCAGCCCGTCTCGCAAGCGACGGGCGAGGGTCTCCTCGGGTAGGTCACCGCTACCCTCGGCAACCGGCTGGAGGGTGACCCTCGCCGCCGGTGAGACGTCGGCGCGGTGGACCAGGACGGTGTCGCCGATGGTGACGCCGGCGTTGTTCCGGGTGTCGGCGTCGATCCGGATGACCCGGTCGGCACCCTGCTCCGGCCAGACCTTCGCCACCGCGAGGTGGTCCCCCTCGACGACGACCGGGTCGCCGCTGAGGACGCCGAGGTCGGTCCTGACGCTCTCGGGGAGCCGGGCGATGCCCCGGCCCGCGTCCCGTTTGCGTGCCCCCGCGACCCTGAGTTCGATGCCCTCGGCCGCTGTCATGCCCGCCCGTAGTGGGCCGACGGGCTTGAGGATTGGCGTTGCGAGCACGAGTGCGGGGCCGCTCCGGGGCCCCTGCCGGAGCCGACCGGGTCCGCCCGGAGAAACGCATATGTCGGTGGCCCGTGGACCCCGCTAGCATGGTCCTGCAGACCGAGCGCGACGAGATCACGTGGTACAAGTGCGAGGAATGTGGGCTCATGTTCGATTCGGAAGAGGACGCGACAACACACGAAGCGGGGTGTGACGCCGAGGATCCGTCTTACATCCAGTGATCGCCCCGGAGACCGCGCCGGAATCGTACCCTCGGGGTTCCAGGGACTTCGGGGAGAGACCGCTGCGCCCCTGGCGTCGCCCCCGGCACCGTCCTCCCGACTCCGGTGTCCTCCAGTCTCCGCCGTCCTCCAGTCTCCGGTGTCCTCCAGTCTCCGCTGTCACCGGGAATACCGTTATCACCACAGTCCCTCCTCTCACCGGTCTCCGCACTCAGCACAGTCTCCCTGTCACCACAGACTCTGCTTCACTCGCGGCCCTTTGGACCCTCGCCGCTGCTTTCTGCCTCCTCGACGAGTTCGTAGCCCGCCTCGCCCATCTCGTTCTCCGCGAAGACGAACACGCGCCCGTCGACCATCTCGGGGTCGGCCCGGACGGTAATGCGCATCTCGGACTCCTGGACCCTCACCCCCGGGAAGACCGTCGTCTCCTCGCCCTGGTCGAGGAGGATCCGACCGACGCCGGAGTCCTCGAGGATCTCGTCTTCGGTGGTGCGTTCGTTGACGTAGGTCAAGACCCCGTGGCTCCCCTCCCCGTTGGTCACGAGCACGTGGGTGTCTTTGCCCGGCGGGACCGTGACCTGCTCGACCCGTTCGGGCACGCCGTGGTAGAAGACCGTTCGCCCGTCGGCGTACTCGACCTCGACGCCCCCCTCCGTCAGGTCGACGGCCAGCGTGTCCGGCGCGACTTCGCTCTTCTCACTCATTGGGGACACGTCGGCACCCCGGGCCCAAAAAATCGACGCCCTCCCTCGCGGCGGCTACGAGCGGCCCACTATCCCCCGTCCCCCGCCGCCCGGACCACCACGCGTAAATACCGGCGTGCGGGACACCTCTACAATGCAGGGGCAGGCTGTCGCACCCGCCGCCGGGACCGTCCTCAATGCCCTCGCCACCGGGACCGGATCGGCCTTCGCCATCGACGCCGAGACGACGGCGACGGTTGAACTCGACGCCGGGACATCCGAGGTCGAGGGATCGATCGCGGAGGCACCGGAGGCAGACGCGGGGCTGATCGAGCGGTGCGTCTCGCTCGTGACCGACCGGTTCGGCGACAGTGAGGGCGGGACCGTCCGGACGGAAAGTGAGGTGCCGATGGCGTCGGGGCTGAAGTCCTCGAGTGCGGCCGCGAACGCGACCGTCCTCGCCACGCTTTCGGCCCTGGAGGCGACCGACGCACTCCCTCGCGAGGACGCCGCCAGGCTCGGCGTCGCGGCCGCCCGGGACGTCGGCGTCACGGTCACCGGTGCCTTCGACGACGCAAGCGCGAGCATGCTCGGGGGCCTCACCGTGACCGACAACGAGACCGACGAGTTGCTCGCCCGCGAGACCCTCGACTGGGACGTGCTCGTCTACACGCCCCCGGGGCGGGCCTACAGTGCCGAGGCGGAGGTCGAGCGCTGCCGGCGTATCGCTCCGATGGCGGCACTGGTCGCGGATCTCGCCCTTGAGGGCAACTACGGTTCGGCCATGACGGTCAACGGCCTGGCCTTCTGTGCCGCACTTGGCTTCTCCACAGAGCCGCTCGTCGAGGGGATGTCCGAGGCCGACGGCGTCTCGCTATCGGGGACCGGTCCGAGCTACACTGCCGTCGGAGATCGCGACGCGCTGGCGGCCGTTCGGGACCGCTGGGAGGCCCGCGAGGGAACCACGTGGCTTACCACCACGCAGACCGTCGGAGCGACTATCCAATGACCGACGCGGATGAGACTACGGCCGGTCCGGACGGGTCGGCAGTGCGCCGATCGGGTGCCGAGGTCGTCGCCGACGGCGGCGCCGAACCGGTGCCCGAGGACATGACCCTCGACGAGCTCCGGCGGGAGATCGAGGACATCGACCGCGAACTCGTCGAGTTGATCGCTCGCAGGACCTACGTCGCCGAGACCATCGCCGACGTGAAGGCCGAACAGGGCCTCCCAACGACGGACGAATCCCAGGAGACGGCCGTCATGGAGCGCGCAGGGACCAACGCGGAGCGCTTCGGCGTCGACGCCAACCTCGTGAAGGCCATTTTCCGCCTGCTCATCGAGCTCAACAAGGTCGAGCAACGCGAGCGGCGGTGACCGGTCCGGCACGCCGGGTCGCCCACGACGGATAGCCATTCGCCGTGGCGATGGGACCCGGTCGGGTCACGACGGGCTGTAGGACTGGTCTCGCGCGACGACCGTCTCGGGCTCGATCTCGAGCATGACCATCCGCTCGTCCCACTCCCTTGGGTCTCCGAATCGCTCCTGGTCCCAGGTCGCCTTCTCGGGCCCGAGGTAGCGCTGGAGGAGACGTTCTGCTCTGGCCGGGTCGTGCGGTCGAACCGAGGCCCTACCGCGCATCCCGACGTGCTGGACCCGTCCGGTCTCCGCCTCGAAGTCGACGACGGCGAGATCGACAGCGGGGTGGTCCCGAACCCGCGTCGGGTAGGTTTTCTCGTCGTTCGCGATGATCCAGACGGCGTCGTCCTCCCACAGGAACCACAGCGGCGTGACCCGCGGATTCCCCGCATCGACGGTGCCGAGGAAGCAGAACAGGGGCCGGTCGAGGAACGCCTCGAGCTCCACCGGGAGCGTGTGCTCGACGATCTCCATACCCCACCCGGTGGCCGAGCGGGCAAAGAAGTGGCCCCTCCATGCGCCGGTGCTTTCGGTTGGCTGGACCTCGTGGACGCCGGCGTCGATTTCCCTTCTGGGGGTGAGTTGGAGAATCCCACAGGATGCCCCCCATCGTCGCGAGACAGATCGCGCTCTCCGATGGTTGCCGGCGACTACCGGGTCGCCCCGGCGACCAGGTCGCGCACCGCGGCTCGCTTCAGCAGCACGAACCCCAGGAGAATGCAGGCGAAGCCGACGGCGGTCCGGACGCCCGGCGTCTCGCCCAGGAAGACGACCCCGGTCGCCGCCGCGGCCACCGGCGCCGCGTAGGAGACGAGGTTAATTTCGATGGGCCCCAGCACCTCGAGCAGGTGGAAATAGAGCAGGAAGCCGACCGCGCTGGCGGCGACGACCAGGTAACCGAGCGAGAGCATCGCGGTCGTACTCCAGGTGACACTCGCGACCGATTCACCCAGGCCGGCACTGACGGCGTGCATCACCAGCGCGCCGCCGAGCATCGACCAGGCCTCCATCGTTTCGATCGGGAGCTCGGCCTCGACCCGGCGGGTGAGGACGCTCCCGAGGGCGAAGGAGGCCGCCGCCAGGAGGACGAGCACCTTCGAGATTGTGCCGGCCGCGAGCAGGTTCGAGGGGTCCGGGTCGCTCAGGACCACGACCCCGAGGAACCCGACGACGAGGCCGAGGATGCCGACGGGAGTCAGACGTTCCTCGGGGAGGAAGGCCCGGGCGAACCCCGTCGTGAGGACCGGCGAGAGGCTGACGATGATCGCCGCGGCCGCGCTGGTCGTCCCCTGTTCGCCGACGAACAGGAAGGCGTGATAGGCGGCGATCATCAGGACGCTCCCGATGGCGACGAGGACCCATTCGCCGCAGTTACGCGGCCGCCACCGGTCGGTTACCAGGATCGCGTAGGCGAGCACCACGATCCCGGCAAGGTCGTACCGGAACGCTGCGAACAGCACCGGCGGGAATGCCTCGAGCCCAGCCTTGATGGCCGTGAAGGCGCTCCCCCAGAGGACCGAGAGGACGAGGAAGAGCAGGGCGTTCCGGACGCGGACCATATCCGGTCCTTCGACCGCCGGGGGAAAACGCTACCTATACCGGGCGCCTGCCCGCCGTCGCCGTTCCCGGTGGGTTCTCCCGCGGTCAGAGTCCGGCAGAATAGGTCGCCTGTTACTGGGGCGAGACAACTTCGGCTGGCTGAGTGTCCGCGCCTCGAATCCGGGACGGAATGAATACCGAGGGACGACGTCGGCGCCGTCTTCAGACCGAGGGACGGAGCGACTCGAGGGACGCGCTGGAGTTACGGCAGGTGGCCGGGATAGGCCCCGACGAGTGCGTCGAGGGCGTCGTGGTGCTCGGTGGAGTGAGGCGCCGTTAGCGGCGAGACGCTGACCTTGCCCCCGACGAGGGCCCGCCGGTCGGTGCCCTCGGGATCGGAAATCTTGCCCTCGGCCATCCGCTCCCAGACGGGGTCGTGGAGTTTGATCGAGGTCCCCTGGCGATCGGCGTCGAGCATGTGGACGTGGGACGGCCGGGTGATCTCCATCTCTCCGGTGGCATCCGCGGGGACGGGCGCGTTCACGTTCAGGTACTCGGCGCGATCGAAGACCCCGGCCGCGGGAGCGCGATCGCAGAGGTAGGCCGCGGCCCGCGTGGCGACCCGGAAGTCGTCGTAGGCTGGATCGTGTGCGTCGAAGGACCTGTCGTCGGAGACGGGGACGTACATCGAGACGGCCATCGCCGGGACGCTGAAGAAGGCTGCCTCGACGGCAGCGGAGACGGTGCCCGAGCGGCCGAGGTTGTAAGCCCCGATGTTGGCCCCCTCGTTACACCCGGCGACGACGATGTCCGCGTCGGGGACCAGCGAGCCGAGGCCGGCAATCACACAGTCCGCAGGTGTGCCGTCGATCGCATAGCCCATCTCCGTCTCCTCGACGGTGACGTCGTAGGTGACCGCCCGGCCCATCGCGCTCTGATCGCGTGCCGGGGCGACGGCGGTAACGTCGCCCACCTCCTGAAGGTCGTCGTAGAGGGCCCGGAAGCCCGTGGCGTCGATGCCGTCGTCGTTAGTGAGGAGCAGAGAGAGCGGCTCGCTCATGCCCTCACTCGCGGGGCTTCCGGCATCAACCTGGCGTTCCGGGGCCGTTTCGCCCAGGTGGTGATGCGGTAACTAGTGGCGAGCGATACGCGAGAACGCCCTCCGCTTGGTCCCGGTCACGGCAGGTCACTACCGCGGTCCCACAGCGGTCCGGGCACCGCCTCGACGACCGTCCCGCCGTCCACCACGAGGTTGTAGGCCGACTCGTCATCGTTCCAGAGCACGAGCACTCCCTCGAAGACGAGGGCCTGTCCGTAGGCCGTATCGACGAGGTCGGCGTTGAGGGACGTGGCTTTCGTGCGGACGGCGAAGTGATCGACGGCCTCGCTCCCATCGCCGACGAGGAACAACGGATTCGCGTCCCGTCCGTCAGATTTGCCATCGCGGATCCGCACCTCTTCCTGCGCTTCGTCGGCGTTGTCTTCGAAACCCGGCCGCGTTCGAGTCAGGTCGTGACTCAGCTTCACGGCCACGAGGTCCACCCGGTCCGTGACGTGGCGTTCGGAGGCGGCCATCTTCGCGAAGCGGTCTGTCGAGGGACGGACCTCGAGCCGGGTGGTGTCATCCGTCCGGAGGACGCTGTAGGCGAACCGGACGTCGGCGTTGATGAACTCGCCGACGCCCCCACCCGCCCCGTCGAGACGCGACTGGACCGCCGGGACCGAGAGTGGCGGCTCGCGGTCGAAGCTCCAGCAGGGACTCGTGGGCGTCTCGTCCGGCCAGAGCCGACACGTCGGGGCGTAGATTGTCGCCCCGGCCTTCCTCTCGACCTCACGTTCGATCTGCCGGAGGCCGATCGCAGTGTTGCGGTCGGCGGGAGCGATGGCCAGCAACGTTCCCCCGCCCGAAAGCGCATCGAGCAGGTCGGCGACGACCTGGCCCGGTGCCGCCAGTTCCGAAAGGACGTTCGCGCAGAGCACGAGGTCGAACGCCCCGGCCGGCTCGTGGCGCTCGACGGGAACACGGTGGACGGTCGCATGGACGTTGCGGCCAGCGTCCGCAACCAGGTCCTCGAGGACCTCCGCCGCGGCACTGGGTTCCACCGCGTGGTATTCGAGGAGTGCGTTAGCCGGGAGGAGATCGAAGAGCGCCAGCGCCTGCCCGCCCACGCCGGCACCCACGTCGAGGATTCGCAGGTCGCGTCCGAGGTGGCCCTCGGCGGCGAGAGCCCCGAGCAGGGATCGCGCGGCCGCGTAGGTAGCAGGCAGGTGGTAGACGGCGTACCCGAGCGCGGTCACCTCGTCGTACTCGACGGTCTCGCCAGCGAGGTAGCGCCGTTTGACCTCCCTGATGCGAGTCCGGAGCCGGTCACCGGACGGTCCCTCGTGCCAGTCCGGACCGAAGGTGTCGACGAGGAGCCCCTCGACCACTCGGGCGTGCTCCCTCGGGAACTCCTCGATCGGTTCCAGCGAAGGCGAGATCGGGTCATCGGGGACGGGCACGAACGTCCCGCTTTCGCGTTCGATCAGCCCCAGCGTCGTGGCCTCTTCGCGGAGGATCTGTCGGACTGCCGCCGGGTGGGGTTGCCCCTCGACGTACTCGAAGATCTCCTCGGGGTCGACCGGCCGGACCTGCTGGAGGTACCGGGCGTTGTCGAGGACGGCCTGGCGCTGGGCCTCCTTCATCGGCCGGCGTCCTCGTAGAGGGTCCCGAAGGCCTCCTCGTCCGCTTCCGCGAGGCGCCGGGCAGCGGCGGCGACGTCCTCGGCGCCATCGAAGGCAGCCTGGACGTCGGCGTAGACCCGCGCGTCACCGTCGGTTACCTGGTCGGCAAGGTCGGAGAGCGGTCCCGAGATCGGTGTATGGAACCGGTCCTCGACGTCCTCGCGGGCCAGCGCGAAGGCGAGGACGGCCGCGTGCGTGCGAGCCTGGACCGTCTCCATGGCCTCGTCGTGGGCCGCCGGGGTCGTCTCGAACCACTCGTTCCCGCGGGCCGTGAGAGTCTCCCTGACGAGGTCGGTCACGGGTCCGCCGGTCACCGGCACGGCGGCGACGTTGCCGGGTTCGCTCTCGGGGGCGAACAGCGGGTGGAGGCTGAGCCGTTCCAGGTCGGCGGCGTGGACCGCCATGGTCTCGACCGGCTCGGCCATCGTGCCGGTGAGATCGAGGATAGCCGCCTCAGCCCGGTCGGCGGCCTCGGCGATGGCCTCGGTGGCCGCCTGAATTGGGACAGCCACGCAGACGACCTCGGCGGCGGCCGGTTCGCTACCCGTACCCGCGGTGACGGTACACCCGTTAGTACCTTCGAGGGTATCAGAAGCTGCAGACGCAACGGAGGGGTCCGCATCGACGAACGTGACTGTGACCAGTTCCGACGCGTCCGCGGCGAGGGCCCTCGCCACCCACCGTCCCATCGAGCCGGCGCCGACCACCTGGAGGTCCATGGGCGGCGGATTGGCCGTGTCGCGAGAAAAGCCGTTCGGTCCGGGTGGGTCCCGACCGGTACCGCCGGGTCCCGCCCGATCTTGCCGGACCCCGCACGGTCCTGCTGGGTTCCGCATGGCTGGCTGGCCCCTGTCCATTCTCCTCCGCCGAACTCTGTCGGCTACAGGAACGGGATCCAGTCCCGCCAGCCGCCGCCATCCTCGTCCCCGTGGTACTGGCTCAGGACAGAGTTGCCACAGTTCTTGCACCGCCGGGGATTCGACCGGTGGACCGTGCCACAATCCTTGCACTGCCACTTGACCATTGGCTGGGGAAACGTGCTCGGATTGGTTAACCTTGCCGGGGACTGGCCGTCACAGGCAGACCATCCTGGCCTGGGGCCGTTTTCGAGGCCGCGGGTCGAGTCCACTGGGCCCCGCGGACCCCGACCGCTTCCGCAACGCTCAACCACCGACCGGTACTCACCCCAGCCATGAAGCACGTGAGATTTCGGGATCCAGCGGGCACGGTCCGCGAGGGCCGGTGGACCGACGTCGACGGCACACCTGCTGACGCCGACGTAGTGGGCAACGGCGGTCTGGTCGCCTTCGCCGACCGGGCCTACGAGCCCGACGAGGTGACCCTCCTCCCGCCGGCCGAACCGACCAAGATCCTCTGCATCGGCCTCAATTACGCCGATCACGCGGACGAGCGAGACGCCGACCTGCCCGACCGGCCCAAGCTCTTTCTCAAGCCGCCCAATGCGGTCGCCGCCCACGGGAGCGCGGTTCCACTACTCGCCGACAAGGACCGGATCGACTACGAGGCCGAACTCGGGGTCGTGATCGGGGCGCAGTGCCGCAACCTCGACGCCGCCGGCGCGATGGACGCCGTCAGCGGGTTCACCTGCCTGGTCGACGTGTCCAACCGCGACGATCAGGATATCGAACAGAACTGGGTCCGCGGCAAGGCCTTCGACAACGCTGCCCCGATGGGCCCCGTCGTCGCCGACCCGGGTGACGTGCCGCCCGACGCCACGATCGAACTCCGGCTGAACGGGGAAGTTCGCCAGTCCTCCTCCCGCGAGCACCTGATCTTCCCGGTTCCGGATCTCCTCGCGGAGATCACGCGCTATCTGACCCTCGAACCCGGCGACGTCGTCGCGACCGGGACCCCCGCCGGCGTGGGCCCGCTCGCCCCCGGGGATACGGTCGAGGTAACCGTGGAGGGCGTGGGGACTCTCCGGCACACGGTCGTCGCTCCGGAGTCCTGAGCGGCCTCACGCTGGGGAGCGGGGACCACGGTCACGGGGGCGATTCAAGCATACTCCGACGATATGGTCGGTCAGCGGTCCGGGGTACATCTGTCGTGAAGGGGATCGCGTAGGACCGTGACGGGCTAGTCGTCGAGCAGGAACGGTTCGACTTCCGCGAGCAAGCCATCGAGGTCGTCGACCGGCGGGGCGTGTCCGCAGTCCGTCAGTTCGACGAACTCGGCGTCCTCGATCTCATCGACGACGCGGTCGACGAGGTGCGGGGCGACGACGAGGTCGTCCTCGCCGCGTAGCACGAGGGTCGGAGCCTCGATGGCCTCGACCCCGCCGGTGCCCGGCTCGATTCCGTTGTGCTCGGGCGAGATGTTGAAGTGGACCAGGGCGTAGTCGACGTCGAGCAGGCACCGCTCCTTCAGCGATTCCTGCATGTACCGGTCGAACCGCTCGGGATCGGGGATCTCGTTGACGAAGATGGCGGCCTCCCAGATCTCCTTCATCGCCTCGACGTCGCCGGCGTCGATGGCGGCCAGGACCGGTGCGACGGAGACGGGGTCCTCCGCGAGTTCCTCGCGGGTCGTGAGCACCTCGTCGGTCGGCTGGCGGGTCTCGTCCTTCCGGTAGACCGGCAGGCCCTGTGTGCTCGGGGGCGCCATGAGTACCAGCTTCCGGACGCGGTCGGGCTGGTCGGCGGCGACCTGCATCGCGACGCCGGCCCCCGCAGACCAGCCCCACAGGTGGACATCGTCGAGGCCGACCTCGTCGGCGAAGGCCTCCACGTCCTCCGCGAGGGCGGACAGCGAGTCGAAGGATTCCTCGTAGGTGGACTCGCCGAACCCGCGGAGGTCTGGCGCCCACACCTCGAAGCGCTCGTCGAGGTCGCCGACCACGAGGTCCCAGAACAGCGAGGAACTGAGGTTGCCGTGGAGCAGCACCAGCGGCACCTCGCCGTCGCGGTGGCGGGAGGCGATCGTTTCGCCGTTCGGTAACTCGACGCGGGTGACTGTCTCCCAGGTCATGTGATCAACTCGCCCGGCCCGAGGGTAAAATCCCCTGTGCTGGGCCGAGGTCTGGAGAACCGGCCTCCCTGGGGGTGGTTCGGACAGGTCCCTCGATCAGACGAGGCCGCCGGCGAGCGCGCCAGCGTCGATGAGGAGCAGGACGGCGACGAGGGCGGCCCCCTGGAGGTAGGGCTTTGCCGCCGCGGCCGGCGTTCGGACCTTGCCGGTTTCGGTACCGTCGGTTAGTTTGCCCGCCCCGATCTCGACGAGGACCGTGAGGACGAGCCAGAGGACGATCATCGCGAGGACGGCGTGGCCCGCGCCCGTGCCCGTCAGGGAGTCGACGGTGTAGAGCGATCCGGTCAGGTGACCGCCGGTCAGCAGGAGCAGGACCGTGCTGACCCGCGAGACGGTCTTCAGTTTGCCCGCGAAGGCGGCGAGAGGCTTCGCGTTCAGCGATCCGTCGGTCGCCAGCGGCAGGACGGCGAAGACGACGAAGAGCACGGTCCCGGTCCAGAGCCCCGCGAAGGCGACGTGGATCGTTGCGGAGACGGCGTCGGCGAGTGCCATGTCTCCCGGTGGGGTGGGCCGGACCTTGAAACCGGCCGGTTCGCGTTGGGAGGTAGCGGGGTCGCTCGGAGCGGTGCGAGCGAGCGGGTGTCGACGCGATCCCCCTCCTGCAGCGCCCGAGGTAAGCACGCTTAAGCCCCGTCGTCTGTTTGCCTCGCGCATGGAACCACGGGATCTCTCGGCCCACGCAGTCTACCGGGCCGGTCACGGCGTCGAGGAGACTGCCCGGGAACTCGGAATGGACCCGGCTGAGCTGGTGAAACTCTCCTCAAACGAGAACCCCTTTGGTCCCAGCCCCGCGGCCGTCGAGGTGATCCGCGAACGGGCGCCGGAGACCCATACCTATCCAAAGGCCGTCCATGCCGATCTCGTCGCCGCCATTGCGGAGCGGTGGTCGGTCGCCGACGAGCAGGTCTGGCTCGGTGCCGGCGGCGACGGCGTCATCGACTACCTCGGCCGGGCCTTTCTCGCCGACGGCGACGGCGTCCTCCACCCGGAACCCGGCTTTGCCTACTACCCGATGAGTGCCCGCTACCACGGCGGCGTCCCGAGGACGTACACACTCGAGAAGGCGGCGGACTTCGATCAGACTGCGGACGTCGTCCTCGAATCATACGACGGGGAACGCATTATCTACGTGACTACCCCCCACAATCCGACGGGGGCCGAGATGTCTCTCGTCGAGATCGAGGGGCTCGCGGCGGCGACGGGAACGGACACTCTCCTCGTCGTCGACGAGGCCTACGGCGAGTTCGGCGACGCGGAAAGCGCCCGCACTCTCCTCGACGAGCGCGAGGACGTGGCCATCCTCCGAACCTTCTCGAAGGCGTACGGCCTGGCGGGCCTGCGACTGGGCTACGCGCTAGTCCCCGCTGGCTGGGCCGACGCCTACGCCCGCGTCAACACGCCATTCGCGGTTAGTTCGCTGGCCTGCTCCGCGGGACTTGCGGCCCTCGAGGACGAGGATCACGTCGATCGGACAGTCGAGACCGCCGCCTGGGCTCGGGACTACATGCGCGAGCACCTGGCGGTCCGCACCTGGCCGAGCGGCGGAAATTTCGTCCTCGCGGAGGTTGGCGACGCCGAGCGGGTGACCCAGGCCGCCAAGCGAGCGGGGGTCATCGTGCGGGACTGCTCGAGTTTCGGGCTTCCCGCCTGCGTCAGGATCACCTGTGGCACGCGCGAGGAGACACGGCAGGCCGTCGACGTCCTGAACGAGGTGGCGCCGACGTGATCGTCGCCGTCACGGGGACGCCGGGAACCGGCAAGAGCACAGCCACGGAGCGCCTCCGGCCCGCCTCGGAGCGGGGGCCCGGAGACGGGGAGAGCGGGAAGAAGGAGAGTGGGGAGAAGGAGAACGGGGAGAAGGAGAGTGGGGAGAGGGAAAGTGGGGAGAAAGAGAGGGGGCAGAGGGAGAATGTGCAGAAGAAGCTGGAGGAGAAGAAGCAGGAAGAGGAGAAGCACG
>JAZKTI010000034.1:0-15416 GCA_036625635.1 Haloarculaceae archaeon | reverse complement strand
AAAGCCCTCGGCCCGCTCGCTTGTATCGAACGCTCAACTACAGCCGCACTCCGCCCGAAAGCCCTCGACCGGCTCGCTTGTATCGAAGCCGCACACGGCCCGAAAGCCCTCGGCCCGCTCGTGCGCTCTGAGCGGGATATCCTCGTTCGCTTCGCTCACTCGGATAGTTGCCCGCTCAGAGACACACGACCGGGCCTCGCCCTTTCATTCCACCAGGGAGCCGGAGTCCGAGTAGGTCTGAGCATCCGGAATCGACCCAGCTACTCGTAGATTTCCACTCCTGGTGGAATGAAAGGGCGAACCTCGCTCGCGGGTTCTGCGGCGGCACTATCCGAGCGACCAGCGGGAGCGAGGATATCCGCCACAGAACGCGCGAGCGAGGTGAGGGCTTTCTGGGCGGTTGCGGGTGCGGTCACGTCTTCCGTCGAGAGCGAGGTGAGGGCTTTCTGGGTGTCTGCGGCGAAAGCAGTATCACCAACTCCAGAGAGCGAGATGAGGGCTTTTTCGCTGGTTGCGGTTGCGGCCACGTCTCCGTTCGAGAGGGAGGTGAGGTCGTACGGGCTGTCTGCAGTCACCCCAGAGAGCGAGGTCTGGGCGGGCTAGCCGTCTGCAGATCCGGTCAGGTCTCCACCCCGGATGGAGAATACCAGAGACCCACCTTCGACTCAGAGCAACGCGTCGAACTCCTCGAGGTAGTCGTCGTAGACGCCGATCGCGGACTCGATCGGGTCGGAATCGGTCAGATCGAGGCCAACCTCATCCAGCAGGTCCAGCGGGTACTCCCGGGAGCCCATCCGGAGCAGGTCGCGGTACGGGGCGGCGGCATCCTCGCCCTCCTCGAGGATCTTCTCGACCAGGGCGACGGCCGCGGAGATGCCCGTCGAGTACTGGTAGACGTAGTAGCCGTAGTAGAAGTGGGGGATGCGCATCCACTCCCTGGCAATGCGGTCGTCGACCACGGCGTTCTCGTAGTAGGTCTCTTTGAGGTCGCGGTAGGTCTGGTCGAGGCTGTCCGCGGTCAGGGGTTTCCCCTCGGCGGCCTGCGTGTGGGTCCGGTGTTCGAACTCCGCGAACATGGTCTGGCGGAACAGCGTGGAGCGGAACCGCTCGAGGTACTCGTTCAGGATATGCCGGCGGAGGCGCTCGTCCTCGACGACGTCGAGCAGGTGATGGGTCAGCAGCGTCTCGTTGACGGTGCTCGCGATCTCGGCGATGAAGATCTCGTACTGGTAGTAGACGTAGGGCTGGGCCTCCCTGGCGAGTTCGGAGTGCAGCGAGTGACCCAGTTCGTGGGCGAGGGTAAACATCGACTCGACGTCGTCCTGGTAGTTCATCAGGATGTAGGGCTGTGAGTCGTAGGTCCCACTGGAGTAGGCCCCGCTCTTCTTGCCGACGGTTTCGTAGACGTCCACCCACCGGCTGTCCAGCCCCTCTGCCAGGCGGTCCTGGTAGTCCTCGCCGAGCGGTGCGACCGCCTCCTCGACCCACTCGCAAGCCTGCTCGTAGGACACCTCCGGACTCTCGCCCTGGATCATCGGGACGTAGAGGTCCCACATCTGGAGGTCCTCCGTCCCGAGGGACTCGCGCTTGAGGTCGGCGTGGCGGTGGAGGGTCTCGACGTTGTCCCGGACCGCGTCGACGAGGGTGTCGTAGACCTCCACGGGGACGTTCGGGCCGTCCAGGGCCGCCTCGCGGGCGGAGTCGTAGTTGCGCGCCTTCGCGAGCTTCCGGTCGGCGGTGACGTTCTTCCGGAACGAGGCCGCCACGGCGTTCCTGACGGTCTCCCACTGGTCGTAAAAGGCCTCGTAGACAGACCGTCGGAACTCGCGGTCGGTGTGCTTCTGGAGGGTGGTGAAGTTGCTGAGCGTGATCTCGCGGGCCTCGCCCTGGGGGTCCTCGACGGTCGGGAAGGTCATGTCCGCGTTCGAGAGCATGGTGTAGACCTCCTGGGAAGCGTCGGTGACGTCGCTCAGGTCGGCCAACAGGCTCTCGACCTCCGGCGACCGGGTGTGGGGCTTCATCCGAAGGATATCGTCGAGGAAGTGGTCGTACTCCTCGAGGGCGGCCACCTCGTCCATGTAGGCCTCGACCTCCTCGCGTGAGAGGTCCTGGATGGCGGGTTCGATGAAACTCCCGGCCTCGCTCGCCTCGGCGGCCAGGGACTCCGCCCTCGTGGACATCGCCTGGGCCTCGCTGTCACGGGTGTCCTCGTCCCGTCGGAGGCGGGCATAGGTGTGGACCTCCGAGACCTGCCGGCTGACCTCCTCGTGGGTCTCGAGCAGGGCGAGGAGCGTCTCGGCGTCCGGTGTCGGGTGATCCTCGAAGGCCCGGAGGTCGTCGAGCATCGCTTGGGCCGTCTCGTAGGCGGCCTCCCAGTCCTCGTCGTCGGCGTAGAGCGACTCGAGGTCCCAGATGTACTCGGTGTCGACCTCGCTTCGCTCGGGAACCGAACTCATATCGTGGCGTTTGGAGTCGTGACAAGTAAGTCTTCGTCCAGTGAAGCCAACGGTTTCGGCCCCCACCGTCTCCAGGAGGGCTCCGAACGAGTCGGGGAGGCTTCCAGAATGACCCCCAACATGATCGATTGATAGCCATTACTTCTAACACGTCGGTTCAAGACCAGCCTCGCATGCCTCCCGACTCGCGTCAACTGGCTGGTAGAACGCGATTCGTAGCCCTCGTCTGGGCACTACTGTTGATCGCCGCACCCCTCACGATCGGTGCCGGCGCACTCGACGCCGGGGCCGAGGAAGGTCCACAGAACCCAGTGGACGGTCCGACCGATCGGGAAATCACGGCCCGGAACAGTACGGCGGACCGTTCTCTCGCGGCCCGAACCGTCCCGCCAGCTGGCGGCCCAACCTCCCTCGACGATCCGGCTCAGTCGGCTACCGACGGCCCGACGTGTGGCAAGGCACCCGGGTCCGTCTCCGGCGAGGCGATTCCGGACTGGGTCGAGATCGTCTGTACGGCCTCGTCGAACGAGAGTTCGACCTTCCGGATCAAGATGCGTGGGGCCTGGGTCTACGTCGTCAAGATCCAGGCGCCCCCGGACGCGTCTGCGACTCAGGTCGTCAACGGGACGAGACAGACCCTCTTCAGATACGGCCTCCCCGAGACTAAACTCGGCGTGTGGCCGCCCGTATTGCAACTGTTCGGGAAGCAACCGGGGGAAGTTACGATCATTATGAACGGCGGAAGCGCTCTCGACACCTTGGCTGGCTCCCTGATCGAAGCCGGCGTCTGGCAGACCATACGAGGCCAACAAGAAGTCGAACTCAACCCGGTGTCTACGAGGTGCGAGTGGTCGCGATCGAGCCGTTAGTGACCGAAGGAGAGACCCTGGTGGGCCTCTCACCGGAGGAGATGACCCAGGTCGCGGTCTCCGGCGGGGACCGCAAGACGGGGACGATACCCCTCGAATCCGGGGGCTGTGAGGCGCGCTACGACGCCGCGAGCCACTACCGCGACCTCGAGCAACAGGAACAGGCGGCCCGCGATGACGTGCGCGAGGCCGAAGCCGCCTTCGAGCGGGCCCAGGAAGAGTACAAGATGAAGTGGGCGATGATTGGCGCAAGCGCCGGCCTCGCGATCACCACTAGCGGGGGCGGCACTGCCACCTCGCTCTGGGGAGTGGAGGCGTTCTCCCTGACAGGGGACATGGAAAGTCTTCTGACCGCACCCTTCGACATCCAGGAGGGGAGAGAGCTAGTCCAGAAGATCGAGCGGAGCATCAATCGCGTTCAGCGCGTCGTCGAACTCCAGATTCACGTCCTCGAAGATGTCCAGCGCTGCTACGGCGAGGGATACACGCTCCCCGCCGATCTCCAGCCATGACCGGCGACCCTCGAAACCCCGGCGAGGGCGGGGACGACGAGCAGGCTCGCGCGGCCGGCGGGCGGGAAGACCAGTCAGGCGCGACAGCCGACCAGCCACCAGGTCCACCGCCAGACGCCACGCGCCAGGAGGGCGGCGGCCGGAATCCGAAGCACGTCATCCTGGCAGGCTTCATCGTCCTCCTCGTCGCCGCTGGGGCCCTCTTCCTCCTCGGTGGCCGCTCGGGTCCTGCTGGCCCAGGGGCGACCGACGGCGGCTCGCAATCGAGCCCCCAGCCAGACGACGGGGCCGGCGCTGGTGAGAGCAGTGTCGACGGCACACTCGAGTCCTCCCTCGCGAATGCAGTGGCGACCGACGAGGACGCCAACAACATCTGGGACAACTACACGCTACGGATTGACTCGACAGTCGTCGACCCTTCGGGGACGCTCGTCACCAACCAGACGGTCCGCGTTGACACCGTGCACAACCGGAGTCTGAGCACCACGCGCACGACCGTGGATAACGGAAGCAGCATCACGATCCATCGGGAGTCCTACGCGTCGGCGGGGACCGCCTACGTGATGCGCCGGGTCGATGGGTCGGAGAACCGGACGTTCACCCGAACGAGCGAAGCCAGCAGACCGGACGCGGCCGACCTCGAGTCGCTCGAGGAACGCTTTGACTTCGAGTACTCGCGAACCACAAACGATGACCACCGCTAGACGGTGGATTCGGTCGAGCAGTACACAGGCGAGCGGTTCTCCGAGGCCACGCTCGAGGCGGCCGAGGCGGAGATCGTCGTCGACGAGGAGACAGGCGTCGTCCTTAGTGCCAGGTTCCGGCTCGAGGTCACCCGCTCGGGCGAGCGCTACGTCATGGCCACCGCCCGGACGCTCACGACACGCAACGAGACGACGGTCACGCCGCCACCCTGGCTGGCGATGGCGAAGAACCGGACCAACCGATAGCCACCGCCCTCAACGGTCACGAAGCCGACCTGCGACCCGTGCCAGGCTTGCGTGCCGCCGGTGGCGCGCGTCGAAGACCGCCGTCGCACTCGCGTTTGCCCGCTCGTCCACGGTGAACGCGACGTCCGGGTAGGCGACGTCGGTGAGGGCGAGGGGCTCGGGTGGGGCCGGCGCGATCCCCTCGGGCCCGTCGACCGGCTCGGATCTGAGCAGGCGCTCGATCCGGCTGTGGTCGGCCTCGCCACGGGCTCGCTCGTCGACGACCGTTACGAGCCGGCGGACGAGTTGGCGGGGGAAGCCGTCCGCACGGACCACGACGACGAGAAAGCGGCCCGCTCGTTCGCAGGTCAGGTCGAGGTCCCGGACCGTGCCGGCGGTGTCAGGGGTGAGGTTGTGGAAGTCGTGCTCGCCAGCGAGAGCGTTCGCGGCCTCTCTGGCGCGTGCGAGGCGGTCCGCGGGGACGCCGTCGCCGGATGCAGTCCGAAGCGGTTCCGGCTCGGCAGTCGAGCGATCTTGCGGGCTCGACCCCGCGTGGAGGTAGTAGGTGTACTCCCTCGCGACCGCATCGTGGGTGGCGTGGAATCCAGCGGGGACCTCCGCACTGGCCCAGGCCCGCACCTCGGCTGGAAGTCCGCTGTTCAGTGCCGACGGAACGAGCCAGCCGGGGGCTTCGAAAGCGACAGTCTGGTGGGTAGCAGAGACCCCGGCGTCCGTCCGTCCCGCGGCGGCGTAGCCTGCCGGGACCGACCTGTCGTCGACGACGTCCAGTGTACGGAGAGTGTCCAGAATTGCGTCGCTGACAGTTGGGACCTCGGGCTGGCGCTGGAACCCGTGGTAGTCCCTGCCGTCGTAGGCGATTCGGTAGGCTCGCACTGTCGGCTCCAGGGGAGGGTCGTACTTAGGCGGTCCGTCGCTCCGGGCATTGACGGTCGGGCGTTCGACCTTCGGGGCTCCGACTCTCGGTGTCGATCGACCTTGGTTAGACTGTTAGTTTTCCCGAGAAAGAGGAATCGATTCAGGGTTGGTCGAGAAAGTCCTCGCCCGCTCGCCGTGAACTGACCGGAACCCTAACCCCCCGGGGAGTTCTGCACCCTGGACCGTCAAACCAACGTCACTGGAGCAGCGAGTGACCCGTCATCGCCTCTGGCACGTCCACGTCGGCGAGAGTCAACACAGTCGGCGCGACGTCGGCGAGAGTCCCGCCGTCGCGGACCGTCCGATTCCCGTCGGTCCCGTCCGGGCCCAGGTAGACGAACGGGACCGGGTTGGTGGTGTGGGCGGTGTGAGGGGCCTCGGGCGTACCCATGTCGTCGGCGTTGCCGTGATCGGCGGTGACGAGCGCGTGGCCACCGGCATCGCAAGTCGCATCGAGCAGCCTTTCGAGCTGTGCGTCCACGGCCTCGACTGCCGCGACCGCCGCGGCGAAGTCGCCGGTGTGCCCGACCATGTCCGGGTTCGCGTAGTTCAGCACCATGACGTCGGGATCCTGATCTCGGATGATCTCGATGGCCCTGTCGGTGACCTCGGGCGCACTCATCGCCGGTTGCTCGTCGTAGGTGGCCACGTCGGGGCTCGGCACGATCTCGCGGATCTCCCCGTCGAACTCGAGCTCGCGGCCGCCGTTGAGGAAGTAGGTCACGTGGGCATACTTCTCGGTCTCGGCGATCCGGAGCTGGGTCAGGCCCTCCCGCGCGAGGACCGCACCGAGGGTCTCTGCCGGTCGGTTCGGCGGGAAGGCGACCGGCAGCTCGAAGGTCTCGTCGTACTCGGTCATCGTCACGAGTTCGAGCTCGGGCGGGTCCGTCGGGGGCGCCCAGACGGGATCGATGTCGGCGAGCATCCGGGTGAGCTGGCGGGACCGGTCCGCCCGGAAGTTGGCGAAGATCGCCACGTCGTCGTCCTCGATCGGCTCCCCGCCGTCGACCAGCGTGGGTTCGACGAACTCGTCGGTGACGTTGCGGTCGTAGGAGGCCCGGACGGCGTCGACGGCCGACGACGCCGACCACGGTGCGTCGGCGTTCGCGATAGCGTCGTAAGCCCGCCGGGTGCGCTCCCAGTTCTCGTCCCGGTCCATGGCATAGTACCGGCCTGTGACGGTGGCGACCGCGCCGGTGCCGGCAACCCCTGCGTGGGCCGCCAGGTCGGCCAGGTAGTCCCCCCCGCCGGTCGGCGAGGCGTCTCGGCCGTCGGTGAACGCGTGAGTGACAGCGTCGACGTCCCGGTCGGCCGCCAGGTCGATCAGCGCGTGGACGTGGGCCTGGTAGGAGTGGACGCCCCCGTCGCTGACCAGCCCCAGGATGTGGAGCGTTCCGTCCCGCCTGCGGGCGTGCCCCATCGCATCGGCCAGGACCTCATTGTCGTCCAGCGGCGGATCGGGAATGGCCTCGATCCGCTCGGCGGCCATCTCACCACGCCAGGCGGCGATACTGTCGGTGATTCGCGCGGACTCCTGCAGGACGACCCGCCCCGCGCCGATGTTGAGGTGGCCGACCTCGCTGTTGCCCATCTGGCCCTCCGGGAGCCCCACGCGGCGGCCCTGGGTCTCGAGGGTCCCGTGAGCACCGCGGTGCCAGATATCCTCGAAGGTGGGCGTGTCCGCCGCCACGACGGCGTCGCGGACGTCCTCGTCGGGATTCAGTGCCCACCCGTCAAGAACGACGAGGCCGACTCGCATGGTGGAGCCTGGACGGCCGTGGTTGACACACCTTTCGATCCAGCGGCCATTCCTGGAAGGAGCCCGAGGGCACTCCGGGCTCGATTCTGAGGTCGACCCGGGTCGAGACTGTGCTCAATTCGTGAGCAATCCGTGCTCCATCCGTACACAATCCATGGATCCCTGGTCGGTCCGTGGATCCCTGGTCGATCCGTAGATCCGTGCTCCATCCGTACACAATCCATGGATCCCTGGTCGGTCCGTGGATCCCTGGTCGATCCGTGGATCCGTGGGCAAGCCGTGGATCCGTGCCCCATCCGTGGTCGGTCCAGCGGTCGAGCCGGGATCGATCTGTAGGCGGTCCCGACTCAGACGTCGAGTTCGATTGCCCGGTCCTCGCCGTCGGGTGTCGCGCCCTCCAGGCCGGCGAAGGCCTCGTGGACCCGCTCGTAGGTGGCCTCGACGGCCTCGACGATGACCTTCGTGTCACTCACGACGGGCATGAAGTTCGTATCACCCGACCACCGTGGGACCACGTGTGCGTGGAGATGGTCGTCGATGGAGCCGCCTGCGGCGGCACCACCGAGGTTGTAGCCCACGTTGAACCCGTCGGGTTTCATCGCCGTCTCGATAGCGTCGAGTGTCCGCTGGAGGAGCCGAGACTGCGAGAGGAGTGTCGCGTCGTCCAGATCGCGGTACTCGCCGGTGTGTGCATGGGGGATCACCATGGCATGGCCGGGGTTGTACGGATAGTTGTTCAGGAGCACGTACGCCTCAGCCCCGCGGGCGACGAGATTGTACTCCCGATCTGCGTCCATCCCGGGGAGTTCGCAGAAAACACAGCCCTCGACGTCGGCGTTCCCGTCGGACCGCTCGACCCACTCGATCCGCCACGGCGCGAAGACCTGCTCCATACCGGTCACTCTGGCCGGGGCGGTAAAAGACCTACTTGGTGGAGGTTCTTTCTATTTACTTTGTTCGGTCGTTCAAGACGATGCTGGGTACCCCCCCCCCAGGTCCGGGAGCCACCGTTCGAGTCCTCTGTAGCGTTCTCAGTCGTGATTCCTGCCTCGTTATTACCGGGATTAACCGCCGCGGTAAACGGAATGAACGATAAGAACCAGTTATTAAAATCGACAGCGTGTCTCCGGACGGAATGGCAACCCGATCGATTGCCGACATCTCCGAGGAGTGTTCGACCTGCGGCAGGATCACCACCCACCACGTGGGCCTGGAGATACAGGTCGAGAGCACACGGGATGAAAACGCAGAGTTCTCCAGGGAGCCCTACCGCGTCAGCGAGTGTCACGTCTGTGGCGACAGGCGCTCGACGCGGATGAACAACGCCTGAGGCCCTGCGGAGTAGGAGGGAAACCCCCGATCGTCGACCGGTATACGAGGTGCGGACCGGTCCGCCCGAGAGCAATCTGGATGGAACCGGCCCGTCCCACCTCGAAACCCGGTGGAGAACCGACAAAGATCGCGCTACCGGGTCGTGACCTCGTACCCGTCCTCGGTCACGATGAGGGAGTGTTCTCGCTGGCTGACCAGGCGACCGTCGTCCTCCTTCAGGACTGGGTAGCCGTGAACGACGTCCTGCTGCTTGAGCCGGCGGATGGCCATCTCCGGGCGCGATACGTCGAGCCACCGGGTCGCGAACGGGAGCGTCTGGAACTCCGCGGTGATCTGGTCCAGGGCCTGCCGGGCGGCCCGGTTCCGGACCGACGCCTCCCGGTCGAGGGTGTAGATCTCCTCCTCGGCTCCCTCTCTAACCTTGCCGCCGCCGTCGGTGGCGAAGGGCTCGAGGGCGATCACCTGGCCGACCTCGAGTTCGATTCCCTGGCCGACGGCGCGGTTGGGCACGTTCGGTTCGGTGTGCTGTTCCCAGTGACCCAGGCCGTGGCCGGTCAGGTTGACGACCGGATTGTAGCCGTAGCTCTCGATGACCTCCTCGACGGCAGCGCCGAGCTCGCCCGTCTCGACGCCGGGTTCGACGAGGTCGATCGCGGCAGCCAGGGCCTCTTCGGCGGCCTCGACGAGGTCCTGGTTCCCGGAGAAGTCGACCGTGATTGCCGTGTCCGCGAGCCAGCCGTCGACGTGGACGCCGATATCCAGTTTGACCATCTCTTCCCCGATCTCGCGGTCGTCACCGGGGGCCGCGGCCCCATGGGCGGCCTCCTCGTCGACGCTGATATTCAGCGGGAAGGCCGGCTCGCCCCCAAGGTCACGGATCCGGTCCTCGACCCACTCCGAGAGGGCGAGGTAGTTCGTTCCCACCTCGATGCGGTCGGCGGCTTCCTCGCGCACCTGCGCCAGGATCTGGCCCGCCTCGCGACACTTCTCGTACTGCTCGGCCTGCAGGTCCACGTCCGTCATGACGTGGGCTTCGACGGAGCGGCTGAAAGCGTTTGTCCCTCACCAGGCCACCCTGGCTTCCTTCGGGCCCAAACTCGGACCTCGACCGGGCCGGGATCAGCGTCCGGCCGGACCCAGGACGCTGGCGCTGCCGGATCCGGGAAACGCCATCGGGCGGAGCCTGGGATCCGTCGCTACTCGCTGCAAGGGGCCGGAAGAAGAGAAGCACCACCCCGCGGACGCCGACGAACCCGAAGAAGAGAAGCACCACCCCGCGGACGCCGACGAACCCGAGGAAGAGTCCCGTGGCCCAGACCGTCCAGGCCGCGAGGTCGAGCTCCTCCCAGGAGGTCATACTGGCGATGGCGTCGTGGCGCTCGGACAGACGAGCGATCCGGTACGCCCGCGTGCCGCCGAAGGCATCCAGGCCGATTCTTGCAAGGCCCGCGAAGATACCCCCTAACTCGACCATAGCGTGAGTGGCGGCGTGGACCGGTAGGTGTCCTGTTGTGTTCAGGCGAATGACGGGAAAACTACACTCGGTCAGTATCGAGGGTTCTGACCGGGTCGAAATACTCGGTGGCGAGCTCAGATCCCCGCAGTCTGCATCCGCGCGGCGTTGGACGCCCGACCGCCGCGACCGTTTGCGTCGACGACGATAACTCCCGCCCGGGACCCCGTCCGGCTATCGAATGCCCGGAGCTGCCCGTCGGCCGCGGCCCCCGGCGGTGCGCCCGCCTCGACGGCCTCGACGACCTGCCGAGCGAGCCCGAACCGGGCGATGGCTTCGCCCTCGCCGGTGGCGCTGGCCGCCGCCCGCTCACTCGCGTAGAATCCGGCCCCGACCTGTGGGACGTCGCCCACCCGGCCCGCGAGGGCGAACCATCGTCCGGCCGTCGAGGTGGCGGCACAGATTTCCTCACCATTAGTTGCCACGGCACCGACAGTATCCGTCCCCCCGAAGTGATCCCGAATCCACGCGAGACGGTCCGCGAAAGCCGCCTCCTCGCCCGGCGGATCCGCATCCCCGAACCGGTCCCGCGTCTCGGCGGTCGTGAGGTCCCTGTCGGTCGCGACCTCCACCGCCTCGGCGAAAGCGACCGCCGCGTCGCCTGCCAGCAAGACGTGGGGCGTCTCGACCGCGACGGTGTGGGCGACGTCGACTGGGTGGGCGACACCGGGCAGGCTGGCGGCCGCGCCGCAGGTGCCATCCCCGGTCATGAGTCCCGCGTCGGTCCTGACCACGCCGTCGTCCTGGACGGCGCCACCGACCCCGGCGTTGAACCGCGGCGCGCTCTCGAGTTCGCGGACCGCGGTCCTGACGGCGGTTATCGGGTCGTCCTGTGCCAGCCCAGCCCGCCGGGCGTCCTCCAGGGCGGCCAGCCGAGGGTCCGGCTCAGCGGGGTCACTCCCGGCACCGCCGTGGACGAGGAGGTCCATGAGCGGACTACAGCCCCCGGGGAAGAAAAGGTATATCGCCCTCCCGGCAGCAGCGCGGTCCGTGCCTGGCTCCGAATGCGGGCGGAGCGCCGAAGTGGCCGTCGTGGACCGATGGGAGGGCGGCCCCGGGTGGCTCGTCCACCCCGACGAGGCGGGTCGACGCGTCAGCGCCGCGGTCCGCGGTCCGGAGAGCGAGACGGTGTGGCTACTCGAGCCCATTGACGCTCCGTGCGTGGACGAACTGATCGGGAACCTCGGCGAGGTCGTCGGTGTAGCAGTCTGTGCCGACGACCACGGCCGGGACGCCTGGGAGCTTGCACGTCGCCACGACCGTCCAGTGACAGTCCCCGACTGCCTCGACCGCGTCGCCGACCGGGTGGACGCCGACGTCGAACGGACCACCGACTGTTTCGCCGGCTTCGAGTGCCGCCAGGTCCGGCCCCTTCGGGCCTGGAACGAGATCGTGGCCTACCGAGAGAGCGACGGGACCCTGTACATCCCGGACTACCTCAGTTCCCACGAGGCGTTCTGCGTCGGCGGAGAGCGCGTCGGCCTGCCGACCTTCTCCCGGATCCGGACGCCCCGTCCGGTCTTCGAGGATCTGGACCCGGTACGGATGGTCCTCGGGCACGGGGAGGGCGTTTTCGAGGTGGCCGACGCGGCATTGGCGGAGAGCCTCGCTGGCGCCCGCCGACGGTTCCCGCGGGCACTGCGCTGGACCCTGCCGGGAGAGGTGTGGATGATGCTGGTGCATTCCGAGGGTAAGGGCTCGGCCCGCGACTCCGTCCCGGACCCGAAGTCAGGGGACCCGAGAGGTGCCCGGCTCGGCCGATCACTGAACCGCGACGGTGGTCCTGATACCGCCCGGGTGGCAACCGTCGGCGCCTCGCGGACGCGTGATTACCTGCCTCGACCTGTCAAGGACGATCACAATGGGTTTGGGGGAAACGGCATGCCTTTAGCCCCGGCGTCGGAAACGAGCCGTATATGGTATACGACAAGATCGAGGTACCCTCTGCGGGCGATCCCATCGAAGTACTCGACGAGGAGGCCGACGCCCTGGACGTCCCGGAGACGCCCATTCTCCCCATCCTCTATGGTGACGGGATCGGGACAGACGTGGGGCCCGCGGCCCAGCAGGTACTGTCAGCCGCCGCACAGGCGACGGGACGGGACGTCGCCTGGATGCGTGTCTATGCCGGCGAGAGCGCTCGCGACATGTACGACGAGAACCTCCCGGAGGACACCATCCAGGCCATCCGGGAGTTCCGCGTCGCCATCAAGGGTCCCCTGACGACGCCGGTGGGGGCCGGGTTCCGCTCGCTCAACGTGGCTCTGCGGAAGACCCTCGACACCTACGCGAACGTCCGTCCCACCTACCACCTCGACGGCGTCCCATCGCCCGTCGCTGACCCGACACAGATGGACATGGTCACCTTCCGGGAGAACACGGAGGACGTCTACGCCGGCATCGAGTGGGAGGCCGGCACCGACGAGGTCGCGAAGGTCAAGGAGTTCGTCGAGGAGGAGATGGGCGCCGACGACACCATCCACCCGGGCCCGGTCGGAATCGGGGTCAAGCCCATCACCGAGTTCGGCACCAAGCGCCTGGTCCGGAAGGCCATCGATTACGCCCTGGAACACGATCGGGACTCGGTCACGCTGGTCCACAAGGGCAACATCATGAAGTACACCGAGGGAGCCTTCCGGGACTGGGGGTACGAGGTGGCCGAGGAAGAGTTCGGCGAGGCGGTCATCACCGAGGACACGCTCTGGGAGGAGCGCGACGGCGAACAGCCCGCAGACGCCGTCGTTGTCAACGACCGCATCGCCGACAACATGCTCCAGCAGATCCTCACCCGGACCAACCAGTACGACGTCCTCGCGACGACGAACCTCAACGGCGACTACATCTCCGACGCCTGCGGCGCCCAGATCGGCGGTCTCGGCATCGCACCTGGTGCCAACTTCGGCGACGCGCTCTGTCTCGCCGAACCCGTCCACGGCTCCGCCCCGAAGTACGCCGGTCAGGACAAGGTCAACCCGACCGCGATGATCCTCTCCGGCCGCATCATGTTCGAGTTCCTCGGCTGGCTCGACGCCGCGGATCTGATTCACGACGCCGTCCAGGAGACCATCGCCTCGAAACAGGTTACCTACGACCTCCACCGGCAGATCGACGGCGGCGAGAAACTCGCGACGAGCGAGTACGCCGAGGCCGTCGCCGACAACATCGAGCGGCTGGCGTAACGGGTCGGTCGTCGCTCCCTCGATGCCGGCCGCCTGGCCGACAGGTCTTCTATCGATCCGTCGGCGGCGCCTGTTCTGGCCGGTCCCACGTGGCGGTCTCGGGCAGCGGTTCGACGTCCCTGAGGATGGTGACGGTCACGGACCTGTCGTCGTGGACGGCCTCGAAGTCGAGGGCCACCCACGTGATACGTCCCGCGGGCGTCACCTTCAGGAGCGCAGTCGGGTTCTGCGGGTCCTCGATCGCCGGTGGGAGGACCCGGTGGAGCGAAAGCGAGTCGCGAGGCCCGAGGTGCAACCGACCGTCCACTCGTTCGACGAGTTCGAAGGCCCCGCCTGTCACTACCCGTTCGGTCAGGTCCGCCGGCGGGAGCCGTGTGCGTAGATCCGGCGGGAGGGACTCGTTGACCCGGACCGTCCCGTTCCGGAGGGTCGTCCTGACAGTCCGACCCGATCCGTTCCGGGTCTCGGAGACGTAGAGCGGCTCGACGTTGCGACCGCGCGTATAGAGGTACGAGAGGGTGGTCCGGTTCGGCCCCAGCCGCTCGCGGGTCCGCCGGACGGAGAACTGCTGGCCGGACCCCTGCACCGTCACGACGTCGACGATGCGGAGGGGCCTTTCGGCTCGCTCGCCTTGATCGGCAGCGAGGAGCGTGCCCGCGTCGACCGGCCCCCGTTCCGGAACGCCGGGCGCGACGGTGGGTTCCTCGGGAACCGGGGCCGGAGAGACGGTCGCGGTCTCTGTCCCCCCGTACCCGCCGCACCCGACAACGAGCACGCCGAAGAGGACGGCGAGCGTCCCCAGGGCGGGACGGTGGGATGCCGCGTCGAGCATCGATAGTGGCGGTGGCCGGCGTCAGTCCTCCATCCAGTCCGGGTTCGATCGTGGCGGCGCGAAGACGTCGATCCCGTCGACCGGGACCTCGGACTCGTTCGTGGCGGCGTGGTCGGCACCGCCGGGGACGAGGTAGGACTCACCGGGGGAGATGACCTCCGTCTCGCCGTCTGATTCGAAGGTGAGGGTGCCCTTTGTCACCATGCCGACCTGCTCCTGTTCGTGGCTGTGTGCGGGGATACGTGCGCCGGGTTCGATGTGGAAGTGCTGGACGCTCATTCGATCACCGACGACCAGGGCCGTCAGGTGAGCCCCCTCGACCGCCTCGACGGTCTTCCCGTCTGCGGGTGCTTTCGAGTCCATATCCGATGGGCACGCCGGCCGGTAGGGTAAACGTTGGTGTGGAGCAGAACCTCGCCGGCCACGGGCCACAGTGCGGTCCTGACTGGTTTACACGGGAGTTATGTGTCCCCGAGTTCTTCGGCCGAGTATGCAATCCCAACTCCTCTCGGACGAACTGGCCGAGCGGATCATCACCACGGCGAGGACGGCCACTGGTGATAGCCTCCGGTCGGTCACCTACTTCACGCGATCGGACTTCGACCAGCTCTATCTCCGGGACGACCTCGAACGCGACGCCGACCTGAACACCTTCGTCGGCCACGAGTGGCGCGGCTATCGAGAGACACAGGACGCCTACCGGTCCTCGGAACTCGGCAGCTACAAGTTCACTGTCCGTGCCTTCGATAACGGCTACCTGCTGCGCGTGGCTGCCGAGCGACGGGGCGTGCTGATTACGACCGACGGGCTCCGGATGGGGAGCTACGAGGAGATCGCCGAGGCGCTCAAGCGGATGCTCCAGACCGGCATCGACGAGGATTAGAGTCCTAGAGTTGTTGGCGAGGTGTGGCTACCGGATGCGTCTTCAGTCGGATCTTCTCGACCTAGGCGCAGAAAGTGAGGCGTCGTATCGGTGCCCGGGTAGAGCAGTAACGGCACTGGCCCGTTCGCGAGTATCACCGCGGCCCCACCGCAAGCACGCACAAAGCCCTCGGCCCGCTCGCTTGTATCGAACGCTCAACTACAGCCGCACTCCGCC
>JAZKTI010000033.1:0-15495 GCA_036625635.1 Haloarculaceae archaeon | reverse complement strand
CGTCGCCCCCCGCCTCACGGACGGCACGTCTCTGCGCGTCGCCCCCCGCCTCACGGACGGCACGTGCCTGCGCGTCCTCGCCAACGTCACGGTCACCGACGGCGGCGAGGATGTCCGCGTCAATGTTCGCGATCGCCTCGAGCAACACCGTCCCGACGTCAGTCATCGCCTCTTCGATGGCGGTGCTCAGGCCCACGCCGGGCGACGCGGCGGCGGGTTCGACGCCCAGGATCCGGATGTCCCTGGGCAGGTCGTAGGCGTCACGCCCCGCGACCAGTGCCTCGGTAACGGAGAAGTCGTGCAGGGTGACCTCCGGCACCCCGTCCTCGAATGAGCCGTCGACGCACCGGTTTTCGTGGATCCGCCCGGGGTCGTCGCCGGTGCGAATCGCGTCCCCCGGGGCCAGGTGGAAGACGCCGATCTTTCGGTCGTCGACCGGTCTCTCCCGTCCCTCTCCCGAATTCCGATCTCGCTCGGACGGAATACTCCCGACACCGGGCGAGTAACCCGGCGAGGTCGGGAGCACGAGCCCCGCAACCCGCCACCCCCCGCGACACCGGTCTTCGGTCCCCCAGGAAATCTTCCCGCCGCGCCATTCCTCTCGATTAAACCCCCCCCCCACTCCGACAGCGCGTCATCGAGTTGTGGGCCGAGGCCACAGCACGGGCCCTCGCCACCCTGTATCAGATCGTGGAGGTGAAATGATGGGGGCACCACTCCGTCGCCGGCTTGCGATCGCCATACATCGCCCCCGAACCCCCCTTCGTTTCACCTCCACTTCGGTATACTAAGGTTCTTAATGTATGGGGGCAAAATCTCGCCCCAACCAGATGGCCCGCGCCGAGAACACGCAGGTGGTCGAGACACTCGAGCGGTTCTACCGAGAGTACTACGCCGGGGAGATCGGCGAACTGGCGCAGGGCTACCCCACCGAGCGGAAGTCGCTGTACGTCGACTGGGACGACCTCTACCAGTTCGATCCGGACCTCGCGGACGACGTCCGCGCCCAGCCGGCCCAGTTGCTCGACTACGCGGAGGAGGCCCTCCGGCGGTACGACCTCCCCGTCGACGTCAAACTGGGCCAGGCCCACGTCCGGATCCACAACCTCCCGGAGAAGACCGACATCCGGGAGATCCGGCACAGCCACCACGGGAGCCTCCTCACGATCTCCGGCATCGTCCGCAAAGCCACCGACGTCCGGCCGAAGATCACCACCGCCGCCTTCGAGTGCCAGCGGTGTGGCACCCTCACGCGCATCCCGATGCCCGACGGCAACTTCCAGGAGCCCCACGAGTGCCAGGGCTGCGAGCGGCAGGGGCCCTTCCGGGTAAACTTCGATCAGAGCGAGTTCGTCGACGCCCAGAAGCTCCGTATCCAGGAGTCCCCGGAGGGCCTCCGCGGCGGCGAGACACCCCAGAGCATCGACGTCCACATCGAGGACGACATCACCGGACGGGTCACGGCCGGCGACCACGTGACGGTCGTGGGGATCCTCAAACTCGACCAGCAGGGGACCGACGCCGACCAGTCGGCCATGTTCGACGTCTTCATGGAGGGGTCCGCGATCGAGATCGACGACGAGGAGTTCGAAGAGATGGACATCTCCGACGCCGAGAAACAGCGCATCGTCGAACTCTCGAACGAGGACGACCTCTCCGAGAAGATGGTCGGCGCCATCGCGCCCTCGATCTACGGCTACGAGGACCAGAAGCTCGCCATGATCCTCCAGTTGTTCTCGGGCGTCACCAAACACCTCCCCGACGAGAGCCGGATCCGTGGAGACATGCACATGCTCCTGATCGGGGACCCGGGGACCGGGAAGTGCGTGAGGGGGGACACGGAAATCGTCCTCGGTGACGGTCGCCGCCGACCCATTCGGGACGTCGTCGAGGAGAATCTCGAGGATCCGACGCCCGTCGACGACGGGGTGTACGATACGGTCGAGTTCGACGTGCCGTCCCTCGACGATAGTGGCCGAATGGCTCGAAACCGGGCCACGAAGGTGTGGAAGCGGGACGCCCCGTCCGAGCTGTATCGAATCGTGACGAGGAGTGGCCGGGAGATCGAGGTGACGCCGTCACATCCACTGTTCGTGGGGGCGGGCGGCAATGTCCGAGCGCGGCGCGCAGACCGGCTCGCCGAGGGAGAGTTCGTCGCGAAGCCAGGCATCGTCCGGACCGCGGCGGAATCGAGCCTCGACGTGCCCCTCCGTCGCTCACAGTCCCCGAATGCGGTCCGGTTCGAGCCACCCGAACGCTGGACCCCCTCGTTGGCGCGACTGCTCGGGTACATACTGGCCGAGGGCGATGCCACCCTGACCGACGACGACAGCGGCGAGGTGACCGTCACGAACGAGGACGAAGAGATTCTGGCGGACGTGTGTGAGGCCTGCGAGAACCTCGACCTGCCGTATCGTGTTCGTGACCGGCGTCAGGGAACGGCCGCGAGCGAAGTTGCCTGTACCCCAAGCGAGTTCGCGAGTTTCCTGGAGAACCTCGAACCTGCCCTCCTCGAACGGTCGGCGAACCAGTACGTCCCGCCCCAACTGTTCGAGGCGAGCGACGACGTCGCCGCGGAGTTCCTCCGGGCATACCTCGATAGCGAAGGACACGTGTCCACGACGGAACGCGAACTGTCTGTCGCGTCCACGAGTCGCGAATTGCTGGCGGATGTCCGGTCGCTCCTCCTCGGCTTCGGAGTTCACGCCACCCTCGAACCCGGGCAGGAGGAGAGCCATCACCTCCGGATTAGTGGTTCCGACTTCCGGCAGTACTGTACAGACATCGGCTTCCTCACGCTCCCCGACGCCGAGACGGCTACCGCCTTCGACACCGTCGACCAGAACCCCAACGGGGACGTCGTCCCGATCGACGGGGATCGCCTGGTAGCGGTCCGTCGAGCGCTCGGTATTTCGCCGTGCGACGTGGGGATTCCGAGATCGACGTATCGGCGCTACGAGCGGGGAGACCGTCATCCGAGTCGCGCGAGTCTCGAGCGAGTGATCGAGACGTTCGAGGACAGATTGGACTGGCTTCGATCGCAACGGGAGCGCGTCCTCGACGGCGGCTGGGACGAGGTCGAGATCCTGTGTGCCGAACTCGGCATCTCCCATGCGGACCTCGCCGACGGGATGGGCGTCTCGCAGACGGCGATCAGTCATTACGAGCGAAGCGAGGTGGTGCCCGACGGCGGCCACACTGCAGACGCGGTGGCCGTTGTTCTCGACCGGATCGACGAGGCACTCGACGTCGCGTCGTCGGTCGGCGACCTTCGGCGCCTTCTCGAGACAGAAGTCCGCTGGGATCGCATCGACACGATCGAACGCGTGGAGGCCGATGACGACTGGGTATACGACCTCGAAGTCGCGGGCACGCACAACTACGTCGCCGAGGGACTGGTCTCTCACAACTCGCAGCTTCTCCAATACATCCGACATATTGCGCCCCGTTCAGTGTATACGTCCGGGAAGGGCACGTCGTCGGCGGGATTGACAGCCGCGGCCGTCCGGGACGACTTCGCCGAGGGCCAGCAGTGGTCCCTGGAGGCCGGTGCGCTCGTCCTCGCCGACCGGGGGATCGCGGCGGTCGACGAACTGGACAAGATGCGCTGTATCACCGGAGACTCGCTGGTTACCCTCGGCGACGGTCGCGTCGAGCGGATCGAACAACTGGCCCACGAGGCAGCCGAAACTGGCGACATCGAACAGCTCTCGAACGGCCGGACGATCCGCGACGTCGACCTGTCGGCCTGGACGATGACCGACGACGGCTCGCTGACTCGACGGCTGGTCACCGCGATACACGAATACGAGGCACCAGGGGATCTCACGCGCGTTAGATTGGCCACGGGGGAGAGTGTGACCGCGACGCCTGATCATCCCTTCTTCGTCTTCGAAGACGGCGAGCGAATCGAACGGGAGGCCGCAGAACTCGAGCCTGGCGACCGGGTCCCCGTCCCCCGGTCGATGCCGCCGGCGAAGTCCGATGGTGGTGTCGGAGCCACTCCGGACCAGCGGCCGCGCGGAGACCTGCCGAGTAGCGGGGAACCCGCGGCCCTCGAGGGGCTGGCGGGTGATCGGCCCGAGGTCCGTGCCGATTCGGGGCCCGTCCGACCCGACGTCGAATTGCGACAGGTCGAATCGGCCGGCGTGGAGGAAATCGAGGCGGGACAGACAGCGACGGTCTACGACCTGACGGTCGAGGAAACCCACAACTTCGTCGCGAACGGGATGGTGGTCCACAATTCCGAGGACCAGAGCGCAATGCACGAAGCGCTCGAACAGCAATCCATCAGCATCTCGAAGGCGGGGATCAACGCCACGCTGAAGGCGCGGTGCTCGCTGCTGGGGGCGGCCAATCCCACCTACGGGCGCTTCGACCAGTACGAGCCCATCGGCGAGCAGATCGACCTCGAACCCGCCCTCATCTCCCGGTTCGACCTCATCTTCACCGTCACCGACAATCCCGACGAGGCAAAGGACGCCGAGCTCGCCGAACACATCCTCCGGTCGAACTACGCGGGGGAACTCCACACCCACCGCCAGCAGACCACGAACTCCAACCACGACGCCGAAGAGGTCGCCGCCGTGACCGACACCGTCGCGCCCACCATCGAGCCGGAGCTATTGCGCAAGTACATCGCCTTCGCCAAGCGGACCTGCTTCCCCACGATGTCCGAGGAGGCAAAGCAGGTCATACAGGACTTCTACGTCGACCTCCGGGCGAAAGGCACCGCGGAAGACGCCCCGGTCCCGGTGACGGCGAGGAAGCTCGAGGCGCTCGTCCGCCTCGCGGAGGCGAGCGCCCGTGTGCGGCTCTCGGATACGGTCGCGGTCGAGGACGCCGAACGGGCGACGGACATCGTCGAGGCTACGCTCCGGGACATCGGGATGGACCCCGAGACCGACCAGTTCGACGCTGACGTCGTCGAGACTGGGACCTCGAAATCCCAGCGGGACCGCATCAAGAACCTGAAGGGGCTCGTGGCCGACATCGAGGACGAGTACGACGAGGGGGCACCCGTCGGGGTCGTCCTCGAGCGCGCCGAAGAGGTCGGCATGGACACGGCCAAGGCGGAACACGAAATCGAGCAGTTGAAGCAGAAGGGCGAGGTCTACGAACCCCGGACCGACTACCTCCGCACGACCTGACCCGGGCCCGATACCCTCGGACTCGTCCCTCGGGGCCAGGAGTCCAAACACCCCCACGGCGACCCAACCGGTCAGGAATCGTCGTTCCGGCAGTCACAGCCACCCTGTTCGATGAGGGTGTCGAAATCGTATCGGGAGCCACACTCCTCGCAGACGACGGCGACCGAGGTCATCACGGAGAACTCGCCGATGTCGAGGAGACCCGCGTTGTGAAGTCCACCGACGGTATTCTCGGCAATAGTCTCGGTTCGGCTTCCGAGTCGGCTCACCGTGTCTCGCGCACTCTCCAGGCGCTCGGCCGCCGAGGCCCCTTCGTAGCTGACCTCCTGTCTGTCGGTCAAGTACGTATGCACGGCCTGGTGGGAGACGAAGTCCCGCTGGAGTTCGTCGACGTCGACGCCGGCGCGTTCGATCTGGCTCCGCGCCTCGGTCCTGGCCCCAGCGGACACGTCCTCGTCTTCCAGGAGCCGGTAGTAGTTCTCCACCTCGCCGTCGAGTGGCTGCTCGCCGGCCTCGAGCAACGCCGCCTCGACGAGGCGCTCGTTGACGTAGTCGGCGAGATCGCGCAGACTCCACCGGTCCTCGCCGTCACCGGTCCAGCGAGAAACGAGCGTCGACTCCAGTCCCTGGAGGTCGTACTCGTCCATCACTCGCTCGACCTTCGTCCTCCGGGACCGGCCCTGACTACTCCCCATGGTTACCCACGGTAGGGGACCAGGGAGGTAAACCTCTGTGGTCGACTGCCGCGTCAGCGGTGCTGTCAACCCCCCCCCCCCGCAAGCCGCCACCGGAGGGCGCGTCCGTGGAAGACGAGGGGGCCGCTCCGGAAATCGGCTCAGACGGGGAACGTAAGAGTTCTCGGATCGCCCGAGCCACGATGTGAAAATATTCAATCGATCTGGTCATTTCTAATTTATATTGGCATTTTGACTTGATGGCGCGAATCAGATTCAGCGATGTGAAATCCTAAACTGGGGATATGCCGGTCAATAAGCCGAATAAATCAGCTCAATGGTGTCGATCGGGTCTCCTTTGAGATGCGAAGTCAAATCACAAAATATAATAATATTATCTTCTACGGCCCAAAAAATCTTATTATGTGTTTTTTATATTATAATGTTGTAATTCCGGTAAAGTATCAAATTATAGCGTGCGTTTGTGGATTTCAATTCATTTATTTTTAATAACTATAATAGATATACTCATTATTTAGTATTTATCCACAATGATGCGCCGAGGTCCTGGCCGGGATAGGACCCGGGGCTCACTATATCCTGCCTTCAGAACTCGGAGATTCTCGGGTGCTCGTCGCTGACCGCAGCGGCGTCCTCGGGCAGGAGGGCGACGACCAGGGAGTCGGCGTAGTCGCCGAAGTACTCGACGAGCGAGGCGAGCCGATCGGAGTCCAGCGCCTCCAGGGAGTCCAGCAGGAGAAAGGGGACCGTTTCGTGTACCTCGTGTACGAGGTAGCCCGCGAGTGCGAACACCAGCCCGACCACCTCGCGCTCGCTCTCGGAGAGATGGTCCAGGCGGTCCTCGTAGGCAGTCCCATCCTCGGCGGTCCGGACGACGTGGATGTCGAACTTGCTCTCGCCCCTGGCCTCCTTGCGCTCGATCCAGACACGATCGAGGTTCCGGTAGGAGAGGATGTCGAGGACTCGTTCCATGTGCTCGTTGAACTGCTCGACTGCCTCCTCCTCGGTCCGCTGGATCCGCGTCCGGAGGTCCGCGAGGTGGTCGGTGATCTCCTCCCGCCGTTCTTCGAGGTCCGGTCGTTCCTCGAGACGCGCCTCGACACGCTCGATCTCGGCCTCGAGGTCCTCGAGATCGTTATCGACCTGTTCGCGCTCGAACTCGAGTTCGTTCACCTCGCGGTTGAGTTCGAGGAGTTCGTTCTGATCGGCGGTCTGCAGGTCCCGCACGGCGGCCTCGAGGTCTCCGACCCGTTCCTCGAGTTCCTCGCGCCGATCCTCGAGGTCGGCAACGCGTCCCTCGCGATCCGCGATCTCGGCTTCGGAGTCCTCGATTCGGGCCTCGAGCCGTCGCTCTCGCTGGCGGTGCTGTTGCAAGTCGCGCTTGAGGTCCTGGAGTTCGTCGATGCGGCTCCGGACCTCCGACCGCTCCGCCAGTTTTTCGCTCCGGAGATCGTCGAGTTTCTCGACAGTCTCCTCGAGCTGGGTCTGTTCGACCTCCGACCCGCAGGTCCAGCAGACGTGGGTCCGGTCCTCGTCCGGGAGGAGGTCGTCCGTCGGCGTGGACGCGCCACCCCTGAGTGCGTCGACGATCTGGTCGCTCGACCCGTCGACCATCTTCTGGTTGAACTGGACGATCGACTGCAGTTCGGTTATGTCCGTGTCGAGACGGTCCTGCCGGTCCCGGAGGCGGTCGAGTTCACCCTCGACGTCGCCGTCGGCGTCCGGGGGGTCCGAAATCCCCTCGAGTTCCTCCTCGAGGTCCGCCAGTTCGTCCTCGAGGGACTCGATGCTGCTGCGTTCGGTCCGGAGCCGCTGACGGGTCCGCGTCAGGTCGCTCCGGGCGTCCTCGAGGTCGCTCATTCGCTCGTCGAGTTCGGACTGTTCCGCCCGACGGGCCTCGACGCTGTCGTCAGCGCTAGCGAGGGCCTCGCGCTTCTCCTCGAGGGCGGCGTCAAGCTCCTCGAGGTCCGACTGCAGAGATTGCCGCCGGGATTCGAGGTCGGGGAGTGTTCCCGAGAGGTCGTCGAGTTCGGCCAGTTCGGCGTCGACGTCCTCGCGACGGGCGACGTACTCGTTGATCTCGTTCTCGATGGCCACGGTGTCGAGAGGCCGCATGAGCAGGTCCTGGAGGTCCTCGGCTCTGGGGACTGCGCGGCGGGCCTCGTTGGACTCGAGCAGGAACGCGAACAGATCGGCGACTTCAATGTCCGTCGGATCGTCGAGGTACGGGTCGCCCCCCATCACCACGGTCCCATTCCGGCGGGAGAGGGTCCTGGTGTACGTCTCGCCGCGGTGGTCGAGTTCGAGGTGGCCCTCGTCCGCGTCGGCCTTGAGCGTCACCTCGTCGCTTCCGAGAGCGCCCATGATCGCCCGGAGCAAAGACGTCCGGTTTGTCGCGTTCCGACCGGCGAGGACGGTGATTCCCGGCTGAAAGGTCAGTTCGGTTTCCTCGATTCCCCCAATGTTCTCGACGCTGAGCGACGTTTCGTCTATCGCTGCCTCGGTATTCATTTCACGTGGGTCAAGGGTCTACCACTCCTTATATTTTCATGTTGAACATCTGAAGGCGACGTTGTAGTCCGGTGGAATCGGACACCTCGGCCCGCCCCTGTCCGTGGGTTGTCGCCGTTATTGTTACAACCATAGAACTGTCACGGAACCGGGCCCCGCGAACACCGAGCGGATGGGGCGGTGAATCGCGTTTCTCACGAAGGTAGAAATAGACAGTCGCGGCTCGCGGGTGTATCCGGTACCGCCTTTGTCTGGCCCACTGCCCCATCCCCTGGTCGGCAACCGGCCGAGGACACGCAACCGGACGCAGCGGGCCCGGTTTGGGTATCCGGCGACTGCCCGTCGACAGCCGACAAGACGGATATCCGAGAGGCCGCCCGACGGGGGCTACAGACTGCCGCAGGCAGGTCAGTAGTCATACTTCGTCGTATATTAAATTAAGTCATAAGTAATCGGATATTCCTTTTAATTCTCGAGTCTGTAGGCTACAAGATGCGTTATCTCGGTCTCCGAGGGCCGTCGTGCCGCACGTCCAGGGAGTGGGCGACCGGGGTTTGGCCGTGTACTGGAAGCCGCGACCCGGAGTGTCCTTCTGGGAAGAAGTCCTCGAACTTCAGAGGTCCTGGTTTCGAGAGGTCCGATCCCCCGAGCGAGCAGGTGGCGTAGTTGCCGTCTGGTGGCGATTCCGGGGCTCCGGACCCGAGTAAGTCGGCGGATACTTTTCTGGAGTCCGACTCGTCCACCGCCAACCACGTCTCGACCGGAGTGTTGGGCTCCGAACCGACTCCAGATTCATCCTCGCAGTTGCTCACGCCCCGGTGAAAGTCGCCCCAGTCGTGAGGGCCCGGGTTCGATAATGCCAGCCGGGCCGAACCGGATCGACCGTTGGAACTGGCCGCCAGACCCTGGCTCTTCGGTAAGCGTATGATAGTGGACACGAGGCGGGTCAACGACATCATCGTGGCCAGCGACTGGTATCGTAGTTTTTGGCCGTCAAGAAGTGTCGATTAATTATGTCTGTTTTTGTCGCTTGTCACACAAGTCCCGGTTCCGACGACCGCGCCCGTCAGAGGATGGAAACCGCGAGACCGGCGACCAGTCCAGGGGGCCAGGCCGGATCGAGCCTGCACTCGCGACGTACCGGCAGCTGCGCCTCGGTCCGAACGCTCGTGATCGACCGTAGGAGAAGGCACTCCGAGCGCCCGCCCGGGACCGAATTGCCCGGGACGCGACCCGGTCGTCGAAGTTATGACAGCGTGTACTCTGCGACCTCGGTCGACCCACACCGCGGACACTTCTCGGCACCGTCGGGAACCTGAGTCCCACAGACCCGGCACTCGTAGCGTGGTCCGGAATCTTGACCGACCACCTCACGAAGCGTCCCAAATACCCCCATTCGCTGGGTAACATAGGCGTGCATCAGACATGAATCTGTTCCCGAGCCCCACGCCAGGGGAATGGACGGGCAGCGTGGTCAGAACGGCGTGACGGAGGGTTTTACTTGCCTCGTCTCCTCGGCCTACACGAACGCGGACCCCGGACCGTCCGGGCGGTCGAGCAACCATGGACCGAATCTCAGCCCTCCGGAACGTCGAGGAAGCCCTCGCCGACTTCGAGGCCGGCGAATCCTCGCTCCCAGAACTGGAGCGCGAGGTAAGGGGCGTGTTGCGGAGCTACGCCACCGAGTACGACGACAGGCGTGCCTGGCAGGCGTCGGGCGGCCCAAACGTCGACGGACTGGTTGTCCTCGCGACCTCGCGGACCCAGGCACGCGAGCGCGTGACCGACCTCGTGACGGGGGTTTCCAGTGCTGACGTGAACCTCGACCCGATCGAGTGACTCCGCGGTCGATGGCAATTACCCCATCCACCGTGTATATACCCCCTGCCCGGCTCACCGGAAAGAGAATAAATCGGCTTGCCGATCGACCGAACAGGGCCTCGAACGTGTTGCTCGCGGCACCATCCACAAGCGGCGATCAGGAGGCATGCTCGGCCCTGTTGACCGTAGATCTCGGGGAGCCGCCCGTCCTCGTCGTCTCCTTCACCAGGAACCGGAGTGCCTGCATCGACCAGTGTGAGGACACGGAGTCCGAAACCAGAACCCTGGCTGTCTTCGCCGACGGGGACGTCGGAAGCGTGGAGTAGCCGGACGTCTCGACGCGCAGCGGGTCCTCGCCGAGCGACCTCACCGGCCGTGGCATCGGCATCGGTGACGTCCTCTCGGAGGGGGATGCGTCAATTGCCGTCTGTTTCGACTCGCTCATCGCGATGCTCCGGTACCTCGAATTCGAGACCGCCTCCGACTTCTGTCACACCATCACCGGCCAGTTCCCCGCCGCAGGTGCCAGGGGACACTTCCGTCTCGATCCCGAGGCCATCGCTCCCCCAGAGATCGACGGAGTCGCCTCGCTCGTCGATGGCAGATCGACATCACCGATGGCGTGGAGGGACGGACCCGGCTCGGTATCGAATGAGTCGCCTGCCGTCATCCAGTGGCCACGCGGTTTGTATCGGCGCAACCGGCCGACAGCGAGTGGCCAGCCAGGAGGTATCGAGGGATCCCGCGAGACTTCTGGTAATCGGCCCGAACGATTACAAACGGCCGGGGACTATCATGTCCGCGAGAGGGATAGTTAAATTCATTTAGTAGCCTTCCACAAGCTGATGGCGTGCTGCTGATCGTCTCCTACTCCCGGGAGGCCCGTCGTTCGCTGCGGAACGTCTGCCGTTCGCACGAGGACGCAGTCGTCGGCCGCTTCGGCAGGGCCGCACTCCTGGAAGCCACCGAGTTCGGGGCCTTCCTTGCCCTGCGCCTGCGGGAGAAACACGCGACGGCCGTCCAGGTCGAGCGGACGCGCTCGTTCAATGAGTTCGAGGACGTACGGGAGGAAATCAGGGCCGCCGCCACGGCCTATGAGGACCGGGGCGAGCGGGCCACGCCCTACGCCAAGTTCGCCGCCGGGCGGAGCCTCCCCTCGAAGGAAGAAATGCGAGGGAGCGAGCTGTGATCCTCCGGGTCGGGAAGACTGTCCTGAGGGGTCGGGCAGTGACCTGTCACGCGGACGTCTCGCCGGCCAGGCTCGCGAGGGCCGTCCGGTCAGGCGTCGCCGTCGACGGCGACCCAGCCCTGGTGGTCCAGAGTCGATCCCCCGGACCGGTCCACCAGCATGTGGGCTCTATCCACCCGGACATGGGGCTCAAGGTCCGGACGGCCCTCGCGAGAGCGGGCCGTACCCGGGACATGCGGACCCCCTTCGACAACCGGATCGCGGAACTCCGCCGCCGACTCGAGGCAATCGAGGTGCCCGAGCGGGACGCGAGAGCGGAACGTCGCACTGTGGCCCGGACCGGCAGCGAGGCCGACCGCCTCGCCGAGCGGGTGGCCGAACACCGGGGTCGCCTGGAGGCCCACCGGGAGGCCGGGGAGGATGTCGAGAGCGTAGCTGGCGACCTCGAGGCAGCCGTCGCCGGCCTCGCGGACGTGGAGACGGCCGCTGTTGCCGCGAGGCAGGAGCACGACCGGAAGCGCGCCGCGGTGCGGTCGGCCCGGAACCGTCTCGACGACCGACTCGCGCTCGAGGACGATCTCGCGAACGCCCGCCGGGCCGCCAGAGCCTGCCTCGTCGAGCGCCTCGCGGACGCGTACGAGGCTGCGCTACGGGCTCTTCCAGGCCAGAATTGCGCACCCGAGCCCTTCGACGTTGCCCCGGTCCCGGCATCCCTGGCTGTCGCACGGGTGGCCCGGCCGGATGCCCCCGTCGTGGTCGCCGCCGACCGGTTCGAGGACGCCGGAGCGGCTGCCGCCTGGCTCGACGCCCCCGTGATTCGGCTCGGAGTTTAAACCGGAAGGCGCGGCAGACTGCCCATGACGAACCTCGACTGGGAACTGGCGACCGCGGGCGAGGTAACCCTCGTCCACGCGGCCGTTCGAAGCGAGGTCAGGCAGTCGGTCCAGATCGTGAACGAACTCTCGGGTCCGGTCTGGCCCCCGCGAACGCAGGGTCGGCCCGTGGCCGGGTGGAGCGACGGCGGTTACGCCGGCGTGGTCGAACCAGGTTCGCCCCTCGTGGTTGGCTACGCGTCGCCTGCACCGCCGGAGGAGCCGCCGGTCAGTCTCGAGACTGCCCCGCCCCTCGAGGACGGGCTCGCGGCAACGACCCCGGCGGCGGTCGTCCGCGCGCTCGGCACGGCCGCGCCGCCGCGCGCCGCAGTCCCGCAAATCGGGAGTGCTGGGTTGCACCCGGCGACCGAGGGCGACCGCGATGGACCCGGCTCGCCGGGCCCCTTTGGGGCTGATCAAGGGTCCCCAACGAACGGATTCGAAGGGAAGCCGCCTGCAGCCGTCACAGCCTGGCTGGACGACGTCGCCACATCAGTAACGGGGGCCGCCACGACAGACGGGGGCGACGCCCGGGTAGCGTCGGACCGGAGGGCCGTGGCGGCGGCTCTCGAGCGGTGCGAGGATCTCCTCGACAGGATCGACGATCTCCCGGGCCCGAAGCAGCCGCCGGAGCGAGTGCGATGATCCTCGCGGTCACAGGCGGCAAGGGCGGGGTCGGCAAGTCGACAGTGGCCCTGAACCTGGGGGCCGCGCTCGATGCGGTCATCGTCGACGCCGACCTCGACATGGCGGACCTGCCTGCCGGTCGCGGCCCCGATCTTCACGACGTCCTCGCGGGACGGGCCGATCCCCACGAGGCTGTCAGGAAAACGCCCGCCGGGCCCCTGGTCCCCTGCGGTCGAACGCTGGCCGGTGCCCGTGCAGCGGAGCCGACGAGACTCGCGACGACCCTGACGACACTCGAGCGCACCTACGGTGCGGTCGTGGTCGACTCCCCGGCCGGACTCCGTAGCGACGCCGGGCTCCCGCTCCACGCGGCGGAAGCCTGCGTCGTCGTGACGACACCCACGCGGGCGTCCCTCGCAGACGCCGTGCGATCGCGAGAGCTCGCCCGGGCGCTCGAGGCCGACCTCGCTGCTGTGGTGCTAAATCGGACGGTGGAGACTGACGGCGAAAGCGTTGCGAGCCTCCTCGGCGCGCCGACGACCTGCGTCCCACCCTCGGACGCGCTCGCGAGTGCCCAGTCGGCCGGGGTGCCCATCGTCGCGACGGCGCCGGACTCGACGGCAGCGGCGCGGTTCGCGGCGCTCGGCGAGCGCGTTCACGCCGCGCTGAGCTCGGTGTAGGTCGAGCGGAGCGTCACCGGGGTGACGTCGGCCACGGCAGCGGCCGCCTCCTGGGTCAGCCCGGCATTTTCCTCCTGTGCCGCTGTGTACAGACAGGCTGCGGCGACGCCGCTCGGGTTCTTGCCGTTGTCGATGCCCTCCTCCCGGGCCCGCTCGGCCAAGCGGCGTGCCCTGTGCTCGACCGCCGGCTCGAGATCGAGTTCCGAGGCGTACCGGGGAAGGTACTCCCGGGGATCGATCGGGCCGGTGGGGAGCCCGAGCTCGGTGTTGAGCGCGTCGTAGGCGACCTGCAGTTCGGCCTCGTCGGCGCGGGCCACGTCGGTCACCTCGGCCAGCGTTCGCGAGACGGCCGCAGTCCGGCAGGTCGTGTAGACGGCAGCGGCCGCGAAGCCCTCGATCGATCGTCCCTGCAGCAGGTTCGCGGACTGGGCGGACTCGAAGAGCACGCAGGCCCGCTCTCTGAGGGCGTCCGGGAGGTCCAGCGCCCCCACGATGCCCTTGATCTCGGTGAACCCGTAGACCCGGTTGCGCTCGGCTTTTGACGCGATCTGGGTCCGCTTGTGCTGGCGCCGGAGACGGGCGAATTTCCGCCGTTTGCGGCCTTTGAGCCTGCTCGAACGGCCAATCTCGGTCGAAAGGCCCCTGTCGTGTCGGGAGCGGGTTAGCGGCGCGCCCGTCCGCTCGGGGTTCTCCGCGTCGTCAGCGAAGGAGCGCCACTCGGGTCCCGGATCGATCGCGTGCTCCTCGATCACGAGGCCACACTCCGAACAGACCGTCTCCGTTTCCTGGGACCGGACAATACCATCACACTCCGGACAGGTCGTGGCTATCGTCGCCGTCATCACGTGGAGATTCGGCCGGACGACGGTTTAAATCGGAGACCGAACCGGCCGATACCGGGCGCTTTCAGCGCAGTAACCAACCGGTGACCGGTTGGTTCCTCTTTTCCATCCCCGCAGTGCCGCCAGTGACGGAACACCGAGGTAAAGGTTTACAATACGAGCCGACGCACGATCGATCAATGGGATTGGCTGACATCGCCGCGGGCCTCGAGGTAACCCACGAGCAGCGCGAGCGCGGGGTGGCGACGATCGACCGGACCTCGGCACCGCTGGCCGAGCGGCTCGCACCCCACGCCGAGGCCCTCCCTTGCGACGCCGACACCGCCGCCAGGCTCGTCGAGCGGTACGCAGCCGGCGGCAGCGTCGGGACAGCGGCCAGCGCGGCCGGGATCCCGCCGATGACCGGGGCCAAGACACTCCACCTCCTCGGGGAGACTGTCTCGCCCGTCGGGCAGACTGGCCGGAGGGTGGTCCAAGACTGGATCGCGGGTGATCTCTCGCGGGCGGAGGCGGAGACCCTCGCCAGGGCATCGCCCGCGGAATTCGCGCTCGCGGCCTTCGTGGAGACCCACGAGCCGATTCCGGAAGCGCGGGCGGCCGTGGAGGGCGACCTCTCCGTCGCGGGCGACGCGGCCGCGGCGAAACAGGAGGCCCTCGGCGACGCCCTTCGCGACCCTGCCGGTCAGGGCTGACCGAGGGGTTGGGATTGCGGGGGCCTCGTACCGGCTTTACAAATGGATGCCGAGAGCTTTCCGGATACGGTCGGCCTGACAGCTCTCACCTCGCTCGCGAACGGAGGCGTGACTGCAACCGCACACAGCCCGAAAGCCCTCACCTCGCTCGCGAACGGAGGCGTGACTGCAACCGCACACAGCCCGAAAGCCCTCACCTCGCTCGCGGTCGCTACGGCGGATATCCTCGCTTTGCTCGGATAGGGCCGCCGTAGCGACTATACAAGCGCGAGCGAGGTTCGCCCTTTCAGTCCGCCAGGAGTTGATTAAATCAGGTCACTGGGCAAGCACCGGGCGTTCAGGCCGTTTGGGACTCCGGCGTCCTGGTGGAATGAAAGGGCGAGGCCCGGTCGTGTGTCTCTGAGCGGGCCCTATCC
>JAZKTI010000032.1:0-15504 GCA_036625635.1 Haloarculaceae archaeon | reverse complement strand
GCGTCGGCGAGCCACCCGACCACCGTCACGGGGCGTCGGCAGGCACCCGACCACCGTCACGGGGCGTCGGCAGGCACCCGAGAACCGTCACAGGGCGCCGGGCACCTACCTGACGACCGTCACCGGGACCGGGGCCCGCCGGATGACCGCCTCGGCGACGCTACCGAGGAAGAGCCGCGAGAGTCCCTCACGGCCGTGGCTCCCCATGACGACGTGGTCGTAGTCCTCGTCCTCGCAGACGTCGAGGATGACGTCGGCGGGCTTGCCGAGCGCCACGACGGTCTCGGTTTCGGCGACGTCGTCGGCAACGGAGGCGGCCGCCGATTCGAGTTCCTCGGCCGCAGCCTCTTGGACGTCCTCGTACCAGGTCTCCCAGAACCCCGGGGACGGCCGGCCGAAAGGAGCCTCGTAGGCGGCGGTCATCGGATCGAGCACCTGCAGGAGCGTCAGGTGTGCCTCCCCGAACCGCTCGGCCGCGAACTCGAGGGCCTCCTCGGCGAGCCGGGAGCCGTCGTAGGGGACGAGTACGTGGTTGGGCATGGTCGGTGATACCCCCGCCCTCGGCAAGGCCTATCCTCGAATTTTCACTTGCTGGGAACGGCCTCTGTCCTATATTCTACGCTCTCTACAATACTGCTATATGGAAGGGATCCGCGCCGAGGTCGTTCTCGAGAACCCCGCGGCCTGCCCGGTCGCGGCGGCGTCCGACGGCACGGACGAGAACCTCACCGACGTCACCTGGACGGGATACGCCAACGGGACCGTCACCGAACAGGTAACCGCGACGATCGAACCAGACATCCAGGGGGCGACGCAGGTCTTCGACTACGGCGAGCAGGCAGTCTACGAGTTCGAGCGGGAGGGGACGGAGCCCTGTGCGTGCGAGTTCGTCGAGGAGACAGCGGGTCCGGTGACCGACGTCCGCTCCCGTGACGGGTCCCTCCACCTGACCATGCACGTCCGTGGCGTCGAGCTGTTACGGACGGTGATCGCCGGCCTCCGCGAGGAGTTTGGCCCGGTCTCCGTCGAGTACCTGATCCGGAGCCGGGATCCCGACAGGGAGGAACCGGCAATCGTGCCCGTCGACCTGGGTCACCTCACGGACCGCCAGCAGGAGGTCGTCGAGACGGCCCACGAGATGGGCTACTTCGCCTATCCCCGTCAGTCCAACGCCGGCGAGGTCGCGACCGCCCTCGGCATCGAGCCCTCGACCTTCGCGGAGCATCTCGCGGCCGCGCAGTCGAAGATCCTCTCCTCGCTGTTGGCTCGTAGCTAACGGCAGGTGTCGACGTCACCGGTCCGGTTAAGCCATCGGGCCTCCTCGCGGGACCCGTATGACCGACGAGAGCATTTACACCGACAGCATCCACGCGGGTCAGGAACCGGACCCGGCGACCGGATCGCGGGCCCCGCCGATCTACCAGACGACCTCGTACGTCTTCGATGACGACGAACACGCGGCGGAACTGTTTGCACTCGAGGATGACCCGGCAGCCTACGCCGCGGCCTACGCGGGCAAGAACATCTACAGCCGGATTCAGAATCCGACGACGATGACCCTCGAGAACCGGCTGGCGACCCTCGAGGACGGGATCGGGGCCATCACAACCTCGAGCGGGATGGCGGCGCTCGACCTCGCGGTCTTCCTGCTCGCAGCGGACGGGGACAACGTCGTGAGTTCCTCTGCGCTGTACGGGGGAACCTACACGTACCTCACACACACCGTCGCGCGTCGGGGCGTCTCGACGAAGTTCGTCGATACGCTCGATTACGAGGCCTACGAAGCGGCCATCGACGAGGACACCGCCTTCCTGCACGTGGAGTCGATCGGCAATCCGGCGCTGGTCACACCGGATCTCGAACGGCTCGCCGACATCGCCCACGACAGCGGTATCCCACTGCTCGTCGACAACACCTTCGCGACGCCGTATCTCTGCAAGCCGTTCGAACACGGGGCGGATCTCGTCTGGCACTCTACGACCAAGTGGATCCACGGGAGCGGGTCGACGATCGGCGGTGTGCTCGTCGATTCCGGCACCTCCCCGTGGGACGAGTGGGACTACCCGGAGATCGCCGAGGAGAATCCCGCCTATCACGGCGTCAACTTCGCCGAGCGGTTCGGTGACGCCGCCTTCACCTACGCGGCTCGCGCACGAGGCCTCCGCGACCTCGGGAACCACCAGTCCCCGTTCGACGCCTGGGTCACCCTCCAGAAGGTCGAGACCCTCCCCTTGCGGATGGAACGCCACTCCGAGAACGCGATGGCCGTCGCCGAGTACCTGGCCGACCACCCCGAGGTGGCGTGGGTCAACTATCCAGGGCTCGAATCGCACGAAACCCACGACAATGCCACAGCCTACCTCGAGGGTGGGTACGGCGGGATGATCACGTTCGGTCTCGCCGCGGGGTACGATGCCGGCCGAGCCCTGTGCAACGAGGTCAACCTCGCGAGCCTGGTCGCGAACGTCGGGGACGCGAAGACACTGATCATCCATCCCGCCAGCACGACCCACCAGCAACTCACGGAGGAAGAGCAGCAGGCCAGCGGTGTCGCACCGGACCTCGTCCGCCTCTCGATCGGGCTGGAGGCCGTCGATGCGATCATCGAGGATCTCGACCAGGCCATCGACCCGGCGACCGCCTTCTGCTGCGGGCCGGGGAGGGCCACCTGCGCACGGCGCGACTCTGGCTCCTGGGGTCCCACCGAGTATCGCTCCTGGCTCCCACCGAGTATCGCTCCTGGGTTCTGCCCGAGTGTGGCACCTGGCTCCCACCGAGAGTCGCTCCTGGGTTCTGCCCGAGTGTGGCACCTGGCTCCCACCGAGAGTCGCTCCGAGCTCCGACCGAGTCGGACGGCCGGCCGAATCCGTCACCGGGTCCGAACGTCACCACTATCATCGCGGGTCTGCGAGACTCGAGCATGGCGTGGTCCCCCCGCCAGATCCTGGGAAGTTTCCTCGCGAGTCTCGTCGCCGGGTACCTCCTCTGGCCCCCCGGCCACGTGTACTGGACGGCGGTCCTCGAAACGGTCGGTGACACCCCGACGGTCGGCCTCATCCTCCTCCTGGCGATCCTCGTCGGAGCGGCGATCGTCGGGTTCGGCCCTGTCTCCCCCCGTAACTTCGGCGTTGGCGCGGGTCTGGCCTACGCCACCGGGATGGCCCTCGTCGAGGTGGTCCACGGGCCAGACAGCCCGGTCCACTTCCTCCTGTATGCTGGCTTCCTCAGTTGTGCGGTGTTCGGTGGCATTGCCGCCACTACCCTTCGGACAGACTAGGACAGTCACGCACAGACCCCCTCGCGACCGCTAACGGGTGGCCCGACGGCGGGACAGGGGGTACACCGATTCGCTCGCTCCGCTCACCCCTCTGCCATCCGGTCCGAGAAGTCCCACGTGTAGCCATCCTCGAGGTCGATGTCGATCCGGACTTCCTCGCGGGACGGGTCGAGCAGGGTCGCCGCGAGGTCCGAGTCCGTTCCACCGAGATGCCGCTCCAGCAGCGAGCGGAGGAGTTGCTTGTCCTCGTCCGGCCGGAGCGAGGCGGTGCCCGATCCGCGGACCCCGCGGTATGGCGGGTGGTTCTCCGAGACTTCTACCGCGACCTGCTCGTCCGCCCGGAGGAATCCGGCGAGGGCCGACTCGACGCCGGTCGCACAGGAGAGTTGCCCCGTCTCGTACTCCTCCCACAGCGAGACGATCCAGAGCCCAGCCTCCGGTCGATAGCACGCGATCCGGACCGGAATAGTGGCCTCGGTCAGATACTCCGTTACTTGCTCGCGAGTCATCGGACCGGCGATGTCGGCAGTGGGTGTCACGCGTGGCGTGAGGGGCCTACCACAGGTTTGGCCTCGGAGCGGTGGTCCTCGGGACGATTGCCCTCAGGGGGTTTCCCCGTCGGCCTCGAGCAACTCCCGGTAGCGCTTCCGGATCGTGACCGCGCTCACGTCGAGTGCCTCGCTCACGTCACTCTGGGTGATGCGGTCATCGACCTGGACCGACGCGGCGTAGATGGCTGCGGCACAGAGCCCGCCCGGGCTCTTGCCGCTGTAGACGCCGGCTTGTTTCCCGGCATCCAGGAGGTGCTCGGCGCGGCGGCGAATCTCGTCGGACACGTCCAGCCGGGAGGCGTATCGCGGTAGGAAGTCTCCGGGGTCCGGTGGCGCCATCGCGAGGCCCAGCTCGGCGAGGACGTACCGGTAGGCGCGGGCGAACTCCCGGCGGTCGACCCGACTGACGGGCTCGAACTCGTCGAGGGTCCGGGGAATGCCGCTCTGTCTGGCCGCGGCGTACAGCGACGCCGTCGCCATCGCCTCGATCGACCGACCCGGGAGCAGGTCCTGCTCCAGGGCTCGCCGGTAGACCACACTCGCCGTCTCGCGGACGGTCTCCGGGAGGCCGAGCGCGGCTGCCATTCGGGAGATTTCGCCGAGGGCCTGCTTGAGGTTTCGGTCGCGGGCGTCCCGGGCGCGAAAGCGCTCGTCCCAGGTCCGGAGCCGCTGCATCTGCTGGCGCTTTCGCTGGGTGAGTTGCGATCCGGACGCATCCCGGTCGCGCCAGTCGATGGTCGACGAGAGGCCGTGATCGTGGAGGAGTTCGGTCCGGGGGGCACCGACTCGGCGACGTTCCTGGCGTTCGGTCGCGTCGTAGGCGCGCCACTCCGGCCCCTGGTCGACGAGTTCGTCGTCCAGGACCAGCCCGCAGTCGGGACAGACACGCTCGCCACGCGCCTCGTCTGCGTTGCCGGCGGTGTCACACTCCGGACAGCGGACCTCCTGGCTGCCGCCCTCGCCGGGTGTGGCCGTCCGCTCGTCGCTCCGGGCAGTCCTCCGGTGTTCGGCGTCGCGGGGCTGGGTATCGGGGGACTCGGTGGTCTCGATCTCTGTCATGGTGGGGAACTCCCGCGGTCGCGGCACCGTATCTCGCGGGTACATAGTGGTAGGAACTACACTCAGGTAGGACTAGTCCCAATGTATTTGGGTACCGGATCCACGATCCTGCGTTTCGAGGACCACTCGTCAGCCTCACGCCGCCGTGTCAACAAGCCATACGCCGACTCAATCGGCCTGACCCGTATCAACAGGCGTTAGGCCCCCCACCGGGCGTCGGCGAGCGTCCGCTGCACAGCCTCTTCGCCGACGGCCTCCGCGAGGGCCCGGTAGCCCGTTCGCTCGGCGCGGTCACTCGCCTCGGCGACGAGCCGGGAGATGATGAACTCGGGCGTCGACCGGCCGACCGTGCCGAACCGCGGCTGGTAGTCGACCTCGAGGGCCAGCTCCGGCGTGAGGCCCTCGGCGAAGATGCCGTCGATCCGGGCGACGGCCGGGAGGGGCTCCAGGTCGGCCGCGAGGTGGGTGACGAACACGCCGAGGGCCTCCGCGTCGACGGTCATCGTCACGAGGCCGTGAAGGAGGTCGGCCGCCGCACCGGGCTCGGTAATGGCCTCGAACTCGTCGACGAGCATGAGCGTCCGCCCCTGGTCCGTGAGCGGGGGCACGACTGTTCTGAGCGTCGCCTCCAGAACGCCGGCGTTGAAACTCGCGTGGCGACGGTGGAAGACGATGTCGTCGACCGGGGACACCTGGGCCGCCTCCGCGGGGACCGGCAGCCCCATCTGCGCGAGAAGCTGGACCTGGCAGACGGTCTCCAGCAACGTCGTCTTCCCCCCACTATTCGCCCCGGTGAGGACGGCGACGCGGTCGCCCCGTGGCGGGTCGTTCGCACTGGCGACCGGAAGGTCGTGGTCCCCCACCGCGTAGGTCACCGGCTGCACGTCCTCGCCGGACGCGACCAGGGAGAGGTTCCGTCCGCCGACCATGGCGATGGTGTCTCGCTCCGCGAGCAGTGTGGGTGGGGCCAGGTCGTAGGCCGCGGCGAACCGGGCGAGCGAGAGCAGCAATCCGAGGTCCTCGACGGCGGAGACGGCGTCGTCGACCGTCCCGCGGGCGGCGGCGAGGTCGGCCTCGAGGGTCTCGGCGACGCTTTTCTCCCGCTCGTCGACGGCGCTCCGGAGGTCTCCGGCGAGGTCACGGAGCGTGCTTTCGACGAAGTCGGCGGCGTCAGTCGCGTCCCGGGGCATCGCGTCGCGGACGCGGCTCGCGTCGACGCCGGCCTTTCCAGCGATCTCCCGGGCCAGGGACTCCCGGAGGTCGTCGGTGGCCTGGGCGCCCTCCCGGACGGTCGCGAGCACGTCCCCCGGGGCGGCTGCGAGGTCCTCGACGGCACCGAGCTGGGCCCGCAGGTCGTCGAGCCGGTCGTCGGCGCCTTCGCCAACCCGCTCGCCCGACCCGGCGAAGCCGGCCAGGGCTCCCTCGGCGGCGCTGAGGGCGTCGGCATCCAGCACAAGGATCGGGTCGAAGACGGCTCCCTCGGGGCCGAGATCCTGGATAGCCCTCGCGGACCGGACTGCACCGAGGTCGGCCCGGGTCCCCGCCGCCGATCCGTCCCGCTCGAAGGCCCGAATCAGCGCCTCCCGGTCCCTGTCGTCGAGATCGCGCCAGGCAGTCCGAGCGTCCTCGATCCGCCTCAGGCGGTCGGCCATCGCCTCGGGGTCCGCCAGCGGCGTGAGGATGCGGATCCGGTCGGCCGCGTCGGGGGTGACGGCGTGCTCGACGGCGAGGTCGAGGAGTTCCTTGTAGACGGCGCGCGCGTCCCGGGTGGCGAGCAGGTCCATCGCCGCACCGCCGTGGGCGTGGCGCAAGATTCGCGTCGCGCGGCCCCGGGGCAGCCCCGCGTCGACCAGGGCCCGCACGTCGCCCCGCTCGATGGCCTCGATGGCGGCCTCGACGCCCAGCGAGTCGGCCAGGAGGGTCCTCGTCTTCGGCCCGACACCCCAGTAGTCCTCCAGTCGCATCGGCCTGAGCCACGGCGGCCCGGGTCTTGGTGGTTTCGGGGCACCGGTCGCGAGCCAGTCCGTATCGGTCCTTCGGGGCAACCATCATGTGGGATGGCGAACAATCGATCGAGTAGCAATGGCGACCTGGCGCGACGCCGACGACCCGCGGTGTCCGGCGTGTGGCGAGCCCATCGGCGCCACCGCGACCTACTGTATGCACTGCAGCGCGGACCTCGGGATGGACGACTCCGCCGACGTGACCGACGCCGACGATGTGACCTACCGAGGCGGTCCGACCACGGGCGAGGGGACCAGCGGCTCCGACGCCAGCGAGGAGGGGCTCCTGGCTACGCTTCGGGCGCTCCTTTCGTTCAACACAACTGCGAGCCCGGCCAGTGCCGACGTCGAGGAGACGGTCGGCGAGCTCGGACCGACGGCGGACGTGGCGAACCAGGCTCCGGACGCGGGCACCCCGGGCGAACCCACCCCGGCGGTACACGGAGACGGGGCCGCGGGCGCGACCGCAGGCGGGGTCGCGGACCGATCCGCCTCGCTGGCATTGCGGGCGCCGACGGCCTTCGTCGTCTCGCTACCCATCGCCTTCGCGCTCCTGTTCATCGTGCTGCCTTCGGTCGGCCAGCTCTCGGGGAGCCTCGCCGGCCTGGTCTGGTTGATCGCCTGGGTCGGGTCGATCGGGTACCTGGTCCGGAAGCCCCTGCCGAGTGACATTATCGGCGACGCCTTCTACGTGTACGCCGGTATCCTGCTCGCAGTCCCGTTCCTGATCGGGGCGTCGGTGGTGAGCACGATGCTCCTCCAGCCGGGGTCGACCGACAGCACACTGGGCGATGTCGTGTTGATGGTCGTTGTCATGGAGTTCACCGTTGCGGTCCCGGCCGCGTTGCTGGCCGTCATCGGAGCCGTCGGCAACTGGTGGGCGGAAAAACAGCTCACGCCGGACTAATCGCACCCGCCCACCGACACGAATGCGCCGGCGTCAGTCCCAGAACGACCGCGTCCGTGCGTACTCCCGCTCTCGCGACAGAATGTCCCTGTAGAAGTCCTCCTCGTCCTCGCGGAGTTTGTTGATGATCCGGGCGGCGTTGTGAGGACCGACCCCGCGTGCGGCCATCGCCACGACCGCCTGCTTGCCGTGGCTCTGAACGAGACTCGCGGCGTGGTAAGCGCGTTTGGTCTGGTTCTCCTCCTCGTCGTCCTTCTCGTCGGCCCTGACGGCCGCGACGACCTCGTCGTCCCATGGGTTGAGCGCGGTGATCTGGGTCGACCCGCAGGTCGGGCACTCGGGCTGGTCACTGACCCGTTTGACCTGGCGCTTGGTCTCCCAGTCCTGGCAGTGGAGACAGGCCAGGATAACCCGGTCGTGCTGGATGCGCTCCTTGACGGTCTGGATGACGCTCGCGTCGGCGTTCTCGGGAGTGAGCAGTTCCTGCCCGGAGGAGCGACCGCCGAGACCGATGGGCGTGAGTTCGTCGACGGTCGCGACCGCGAGGTCGCCGTCCTGGACGTCCCGAAGGACGTCCCGCGCGGCGTCGACGTCGAGTTCCTCGTGGAGGAGTTCCCGGACGGCCTCCTCGTAGACCGGGGTCTCCGCGAGGGCGTCGACGAGCCGGTCGCGACCGAAGGGCGTCCCGCCGGTGCTCTTCCAGCGCTTGAGCGCGCCGAACTTCGCGGCGACCTGGGCGAGTTTGAACGTCAGGGCGTCGGCGTTCTTGAGCGAGAGTTCGATGATCGCCTCGACGTGGTCGGGGTCGGTATCCTCGAGGACGTCGACGACCGCCTCGGCGGTCACACCGCGGGGGACGTCGAGTTCGATCCGGTAGGGGTCGACGTCCATCCCGACTGTCGATCCGGCCTGCTGGCCGAGCAGCGAGGAGAGGAGCCGGCCCAGCGTCTCGTTGGTCTGGTGGCCGACGGGGGCGTGGACGACGATCGACCCGCGTTCGAACTCGACGAGGACGTCCGCGGGGCCGGGCACCGGAAGGTCGGCGTCCATCTGATCGGCCACGGCCTCGAGCCCCGTCGCCACCGTCTCCGCGCCGACGTCGTACCGCCTGCCGACGTCGGCGGCGACCGAATCGATGGCATCGGGTCCCGTTGTACCGGATTCCCGCTCGGAGGGGGGCAGGCCCCCACCAAGTTGCTGGGCGACGACGCGGCGGACCTCCGCTACCTCGCGGGCGACGGCTCCAGGGACGGGTATCTCCTGGCCGGTCCAGGAGGGGACCTCGCCCGCGGGATCGGCCACTGGCGAGACCGTCACGGTCTCCTCCTCCTGGTCGACCTCGCTGATGCGCCACATCTCGCCGCCCTGGATGAAGATCTCGCCGGGCGAGGCGAAGTTGACCACGAACCGCTCGTCCAGCGTCCCGACCTGGCGACCGCTCGCGACGTCCTCGACGCGGTAGGTCGACTCGTCGGGGATCATCGACAGGTTCTGGTAGAAGTACTGCCAGGTGCCCCGGCGCTTCTGGACGGCATCGGCCTCCTCCTCGAGCCACACGACGCGGTTGCTCGCGAGCTGCCGGACGACCGACCGGAAGGCCTCCTCGGAGAGGTCCCGGAAGGGATACGCGCGGGTGAGGATGCGGTAGGCCCGGCGGGCGTCTACCTCGCCGAAGTCCATGACGAGGCCCGCGATCTGGTTGGCGACGGTGTCCAGACTGCCGTCGTGGATGCTCGCCGGTTCGACGTCGCCGCCCCGGGCCTGCCGAGCGATGACCATGGACTCGAGGACGTCGTCGGGGTGACTCGCGATCACGGTCCCGGCCGACGTGAGATCCCGCCGGTGGCCCGCCCGCCCGACCCGCTGGAGGAGGCGAGTGACCTGGCGGGGGCTGTTGTACTGGACGACGTGGTCGACGTGGCCGACGTCGATGCCCAGTTCCATCGAGGAGGTACACAGCAGCGCGTCGAGGTCGCCATCCTTGAACCGGTCCTCGACGTCGATGCGGCTCTCCTTCGCCAACGACCCGTGGTGGACGCCAACGTCGGTCCCGTACTCCTTCAGCCGCGAGCCAAGCGCCTCGGCGGTCTGGCGCGTGTTGACGAAGACGAGCGTGGACTCGTTGCGCTCGATCAGGTCGTCGACGGCGCGGACGTGGGATGCGACGCCAGGGTCTGTCACCAGTTCGCTCGCAAGCGCCTCGTCGGCATCTCGGACCTCGGGGTCCACGACCGCGAGTTCGAGGTTGCTTCCGACGTCGATCTCGACGAGTTCGCAGCCCCGGTCCCCGGTCAGGAACTTCCCGACCTCCGCGGGGTCGCCGACCGTCGCCGAGAGGCCGACCCGCTGGAAGGAGCCCGCGAGTTCCCGGAGTCGCTCGAGGCCGACGGTCAACTGGGCCCCCCGCTTTGCGGCCGCGAGTTCGTGGACCTCGTCGACGACGACGTGGTCGACGTCGGTCAGGGCCTCCCGGAGTTTCTCGCCGGTGAGCATCGCCTGGAGCGTCTCCGGCGTCGTCACGAGGACGTCGGGGGGATCCTCGGCCTGCTGGGACCGGTGGTACCGGGTGGTGTCGCCGTGGCGGACGTCGACCTCGAGGCCGAGGGTCTCCCCCCACCAGGCCAGGCGCTCGCGCATGTCGCGGTTCAAGGCCCGGAGCGGCGTGACGTAGAGGGCACCGATGCCGAAGCGCCAGCCTTCGCCGCGAGCGAGACGCTCCTCGTCGTCCCGGACCAGCGCGTCGAAGACCGGGAGCATGGCGGTCTCGGTCTTGCCGGTCCCAGTCGGCGCGACGACGAGGGTGTTCCGCCCCTCGACGAGCGGCGGAATGGCCCGGCGCTGGGGCTCCGTGGGCGAGTCGAATCCCCGTTCCGAGAGCGCCTGGCGGACCTCACTTCCCAGGGCCGCGAACGCCTCCGGCCCCCGGGCGACCTCGCCGTCTGTCATTGGGCGTGATTGGGACCTGACCCGATTAAGCGCGTCGGACGCGGTCGGACTGGGCACAGTGTTGTGGGTACCGTGGGGTCGGATGGCAATCGCTACCCCGGAAGACTCGAGGCCGAACTCGTCTGCTTGGGAGCCGTCCACAGGCGAAAACGGGTGTTTGAGTTTCGAGCAGGCCTTTATCGGTACGGTCCGCTGGTGCACACATGGACGCAGAGACTACCGGTGTCCCCATCCGCAACGCTCCCGAGGAGGATTCCGCGACCGGCCACGAGGTCGAGTCGGTCGAGAGCGAGACGATCTTTCTCCGGAATTACGACCCCTACCGCGCCTACGACCTGGAGGTCTCCGTCGTCGACGGCTCTGGCACCGAGGTATTCGGGGGCCGGTACTACTTCCAGCCGGGCCAGATCGAGAGCGTCCGCGGTGGGCTCGACCCAGGCGACTACGAGGTCACCGTCGAACTCGACAACCGCCGCGAGAAGACCGTCGAGTGCACCGTCGACGACGCGCCCGAACACACCATTCACGTCGAAATCGGCAACGGCATCGCGAGCGTGACCGAGGGCTTGTACGGCTGAAGGCCACGGCCGCTCCCTGGCCGACAGGCCGACAGGGGCCCTATTCGAATCCCACCCGGGGGTCGGATCGAGGTTGCCGCCGCTCGATCAGTACGACCGCGGCATCCCGAGGTGGTGTTCGGCGATGAAGTTCCGGACCATCTCGTTCGAGATCGGGACGGTCTGGGTCAATCGCATGTTCTGCCAGATGTCGTATACCTCGTATTCGGGCGTAAACCCGTTCCCGCCGTGGGTCTGGATCGCCCGGTCGGCAGCCTCGGTCGCGGCTTCACTGGCACGCAACTTGGCGACGTTCGCCTCCATCCCGGCGTCCTGGCCCTCGTCCCACTTCCAGGCGGCCTTGGAGGTGACCGCCTGGGCACAGACGAGTTCGGCGTAGGCGTCCGCGAGAGGGTGCTGGATGGCCTGGTGTTCGCCGATGGGGCCACCGAAGACCTCGCGGTCCGTCGCGTATTCGACGGCGAGGTCGATGGCCCGGAGGCCGCCGCCGACAGCGGAGGCGGCCCCGGCGATGCGCTCGGTGTTCAGTGTGTCCCAGAGCAGGTAGAGGCCACCGTCGACCTCGCCGAGGACGTGCTCGTCGCCGAGGCGGAGGCCGTCGAAGTCCACCTGGTACTGGACCTCGAACCAGGGGACCTCGACGTCGAGGGGGGTCAGGCGGATCCCGTCTTTATCGGCCGGGTCGGGCACGACGAAGAGCGTGACGCCGTGTGTGGGGTTCGACCGGTCGAAGTCGCTGGTCCGGGCGACCAGCAGCATGTGGTCGGCGTTCTCGACGCCGCTGATGAACGTCTTCTGGCCGTCGACGACGAATGCGTCGCCGTCGCGCTCGGCCATCGTGTCGATGGCGAGCGTGTTCGTTCCGGCTCCCGGCTCGGTCAGAGCCATGCAGAACCGGTCTTCCCCGCTGGCGATGGCCGGCAGGTATCGCTCCTTCTGTGCCTCGGTGCCGTGGCGCTCGATGCTGATGCCGCCGAAGACCGGCGTCAGCACGAACACGATCCCGCCCTGGCCCCCCGCCCGGGACAGCTCTTCGATGATGATGGCCATCTCGACCATCCCCATGCCGGCGCCGCCGTACTCCTCGGGGATGGTGACACCCAGCCAGCCATCGTCGGCGAGGTCCGACCAGTATTCCTCCGGGAACTCGTTTTCCTCGACGTGGTGGCGCCAGTACTCCCGGTCGTAGTCTTCGCCGAGACTCGAGACCGCGTCGCGGATCATCTGTTGCTCGGCCGTCTCCTCGAAGTTCATGGGCCCCGCTACCGTGTCCCGTGGGTTAGGGATTGCGCTTGCCCCGGTGCGACAACGGGCTCCCGGTTTTCGGCTGCGAGTGGGTGGTCGAGAGACCGGTCCGGCCGGACCGGTTCGGCCGAACAAACCGGCTCCGCGTTTCCGGGTGTCGGTGAACCGTAGGGTTTTGCCACTCGCTATCGAATCCCGCCCCATGGTCGAGGGCACACAGGCCGCGAGCGGTCCGCTGACCCCACGACGGCCCGGCCGGAGGTGGCCATGCGCGTCGAGATAGACGCGCGGCCGGACGAGGAAACCGCCCGCGCCGTCGCGACGGCGCTCGCAAGGCACCTCGGCGAAGCAGTCGAGCTGGTCGCGGACGGCGAGACCGTCGCGGCGACCGGCGGCGGAAATCCCGGCTGGGACGACGCCGTGGTCACCGACCGCGAGCAAACTCTCCGGGATGACGTCGAGGAGATTCTCTCGGGCGGCCCCGAGCGCGGCCACGAGAAGCTCGACGAACTCGGCAAGCTGTTCGTTCGCGACCGCCTCGAGCGCATCTTCGACGCAATCGAGTACGAGGACGGCACCTTCGCCCGGTACGACGCCGACGGCGAACTCCCGGCCGACGGCATGATCACCGGCGTCGGGACGATCCGGGGTCGGAGGGTCTTCTTCGCCGCCAACGACTACTCCGTGAAGGCGGGGTCGCTGGGACAGATGGGCGTCGAGAAGGAGATGCGGATCGCCGAGCGGGCCGTGGAAGCCGGTGCCCCGATCCTCCGGCTCATCGACTCGACGGGCGCCCGGCTCTCGCTCGAGGAACGCGACCCCGGCGACACGCACATGGGTCGGTACCGAGGCGGCCGGATGTTCTACAACCAGTGTATCCACTCCGGCCAGGTCCCCCAGATCGGCGTCCTCTACGGCCCGGACATCGCCGGCTCGGCGTACACGCCCGTCTTCTGTGACTACTTGATCATGGTCGAGGACATTTCCGGCATGGCCATCGCCAGCCCTCGTATCGTGGAGGCCGTGACCGGCGAGGACGTCGACATGGAGACCCTCGGTGGCCCCGACGTCCACGCCACCGAATCCGGCAGCGCTGACCTCGTCGTCGAGGACGAGGCCGCCGCGGCCGAGACAGTCCGGGACCTCCTGGGCTACCTGCCCCAGCACGCCACCGCCGACCTGCCGACCCGGGAGCCCCGCCAGCCGGCCAGGAACCCCGGGAGCCTCGACGCGGTCATCCCCGAAGAGCCCAATGCGGCCTACGACGTCGGCGACGTCGTCGACCGGCTCCTCGACCACGACTCCTGGTTCGAACTCAAGCCGCGGTACGCGCCGGAACTCGTCACCGGGTTCGCGCGCATCGACGGGCAGCCCGTCGGCATCGTGGCGAACCAGCCGGCAGCGAAGAGCGGGGCCATCTTCCCGGAGTCGGCGGCCAAGGGTGCCGGCTTCGTCTGGACATGCGACGCCTTCGAGGTTCCGCTGGTCTACCTCTGTGACACGCCGGGATTCATGGTCGGCTCGGCCGTCGAGCGCGAGGGCGTCCTCCGGGAGGGTCGGAAGTTCATCTACGCCACCAGCAACGCCCAGGTGCCGAAGTTCTGCGTCATCACCCGCAAGGCCTACGGCGCGGGCATCTACGCGATGTGTGGGCCCGCCTTCGGCGCCGACGCGACGCTCGCCCTCCCGAGCGCCGAGATCTCGGTGATGGGGCCGGAGGCGGCGACCCACGCGCTCTTCGCCGACCAGATCGCGGACATGGACGCCGAGGCCGCGGCGGACTTCGTCGAGTCGATGCAGGGGGAGTACGAGAAGCACGTCGACGTGCGCACACAGGCCGCGAAGATGCAGGTCGACGAACTCCTTCCCGCGGGCGATCTCCGCAACCAGCTCGTCAGGCGCCTGCGGACCTTCGCGGACAAGCGACGGCGGGACCGGGATCGCCACCACGGAACCGTGCTGTTCTGAGGAGCCCCGACCAGCCGTCACGGGACCGGTCTGGGGTGATCGACCCGGACGCGGGCATCTCTCCCGGACGCGGGCCTCCCTCCAGGCCCGCGGCTTCTCTCGATGAGAAGAACCATTGGTCGGACGGTCCAATTCCCAGCATGACCACTGGAACGCAGACCCAGGTTGAGGCGGTGATGTCCCAGCCCATCGAGACTATTTCCCAGCGTGCGACGGTCCGCGAGGCCGCGACGAGGATGCGAGAACACGACTTCAGCGCGCTCCTCGCGCCGGGTGGCGAGACAGGCATCGTCACCAGCACGGACGTCCTCGGCGTCGTCGCAGACGGCCGTGACCCCGAGTCGGTGACCGTAGCCGACGTCATGACCGCGCCGGTCGAGTCGGTCACGGCCGAGATGCGGCTGGGCGAGGCCGCCGCGATGATGACGAACTACGGCATCAAGCACATGCCCGTTCGAGATTCCGACGGCGACTACGTCGGCATGATCTCCTCGACAGACGTCCAGGAAGTCCTTGGCGAGTAGTCCCAAGACTCCTGACAGTTGCCGTTTCGAATCCCGGGTGCCGGCCGCGGTATCGGTCCCGATCAGACCCGCTGAAGGACTCCCTGGGACGACCGGAACACCCTTACCTCGCTCTCGAACGGAACCACGGCTGCAACCGCAACCAGGCCGAAAGCCCTCACCTCGCTTGCTCGCGGCTCACTTCGTTCGCCGTCGGAGCACGCTCCGACGAGCCCCCGCTCGCTTCTCTCGCGGGAACGCCGAGTGACTCGCTTCGCTCGTCCCTCGAGCCTCCGTTCGGCCTTCGGCCTCACGAGGACGCCGCTCGCACGGCACGTGGCCTCGCTGTCTCGCGGCTCACCGGCTCGGTTCGCTCTCCGGTTCGCCAATCCGAGGCCTCGCTCCGCTCGGCCTCACAGCGCTCGGATAGGGCCTGCTAAGCGCCGGCGAGCGGGCCGAGGGCTATC
>JAZKTI010000031.1:0-15522 GCA_036625635.1 Haloarculaceae archaeon | reverse complement strand
CCGTGGGCCGTGGACCGTGGGCCGTGGACCGTGGACCGTGGGCCGTGGACCGTGGACCGTGGGCCGTGGGCCGTGGACCGTGTGCCCTGGAGGACGGGCCACGAACCCGGGAGTCGGGGTTCCACCTGCCGACGAGACGCGCTCGACACCCCCCGGTTTCGGGTGGAGACCGGGGGGGTTTGGGGCTCCCTGGGGCCCGCTGCCGTACTCCAATCCCCCACCCGCCACCCCCCACCCCATCGCTGTCCCGAGCCGCCCGACACATCGAAACCCCCTCCGGTTGGCCGCGTCCCGCACCTCCGCCTCGCTCTGCCAGATCCTCTCCCACTCCGCTCCCTCACTCCGCCAGATCCTCTCCCGCACCTCCCGCGCGGCCAGGTTGCGCCCCCCGCTCTCAGAGCGGGAGATTGAAGCGTGTCACGGGAAGGTGGCGTTTGGCGTCGTGGAGGGTCACGGTCTCGACGGTCCACTCGATGGGGTCGATCTCCCGGTCGGCCAGGTCGCGTGCGGCGGCCTGGTCGCCGCCGCGGGCCACCGTTACGTGCGGGTCGTAGTCCTCGCCCTCGAGGCCCTCGACCGGGGGGAAATAGTCACAGAGGCGATCGTGGAGGGCGACCAGGCCGGCGCTCTCGACAGCGAGGTAGACGACCGGGGCGGAGCCCGACGTCGGGGCCTCGAAGCGGTCGACCTCGGCGACCCGGGCCTCGAATGGGGCCGTGCCCGCGAGGGCCTCCCGGAGGCGTGACTCGATGCGGTGGACCGCGTCGGCTGCGTCCCCGGTGGCCGTATCGGGTCCGACGGCGCCGGTCGGCAGTCGCTTCGCGACGAGGGTGTGTTCGCCCCGGGTTCGCGCCCGGGCCCCCGGGAGAGCCGCGGCGAGGTCCGTGGCCAGCCGGGCGACGTCCGAGGGTACCGGAACGTTGCAACTGAGCACGGTCGGGTGAGGTTGGCGGTGGGCAAAAGTCCCCCGACGTCGAATGGGTCACGAGGGGTCCTCCGGCACCGGCTACTGCTGCTCCAGGGCGTCAGATCCGGTCGAGGAGCCAGAGGACGATCACGACGACGATGATCAGGCCGATGACGTTGTCGAACGGCCCGAGGAGGTTCCGGAGCATCGACGTGAACTCCTCGGCGATCTGGAGTATCAGCCAGACCACGACCAGGACGAGGACCACCTTGACGAGCGTGTCCGCGTTCATCCGACCGCGGCTCGCTCCTGGTATGATTCCCATACCTGATTGTGGGGTCCTCCCGGCAAAGACCTTCCGGCGGGCACTCGGAGCCACAAGGCCTTCAACCGCACCGACGAAGGATGAGACAACCAGATGTCCGCCCACATCCGAGCCGGAACCGCCCCGCTCGCAGTCCTCGGTGCCCTGCTCCTCGTCGCTCCCGTTGCAGGCCCGGCACTGGCCGGAGTCGGCGCGCTCCCCGCCCAGTCCGACGTCGACCCGGACACCGTCCTCATGGACGTCGCGCTCGAGGCCGATGGCGACGCTGTCTGGACGGTCTCCTACCGGGTCCGGCTGGACGACGAGAACGCGACGGCCGCCTTCGAGTCCGTCGCGGCGGAGATCGAGGCCGATCCCGAGACCTACTCCGCGCCCTTCGAGCGGCGCATGGCCCGGACCGTCGCGGCGGCCGCGAACGCGACCGGGCGCGAGATGAGCCTCCGGAACCTGACGGTCTCGACGCGCGAGGAGAGCCTCCCCCAGGCCACCGGGGTCGTCGTCTACCGGTTCGAGTGGGTCGGGTTCGCAGCGGTCGCGGACGGGACTATCGAGGCGGGCGACGCCATCGACCAGCTGTATCTCGACGGGGACACCCGGCTGGCCATCTCCTGGCCCGCCGACTACCACCGCACCTCGGTGGCGCCCCCCACGACCCGGGCGGAGCCCACAGAGGTCGTCTGGGCGGGGGAGCGCTCCTTCGACCCCGGCGAGCCCCGCGTGACCGTGGCACCCGGCGCCGCGGGGGGTGACGGGGGCGACGAGGGCGATGACGGGAGCGGTGGTCCCCTGGAGGGGCTGGCGCCGCTGCTCATGGCTGCCGTCCTCGGCGGGCTCGTGCTCGTGGCGCTCTGGGTGGTCGGACGCCGGCGCGGCTGGCCGCTCCCCGGCTCCGGCGGGGACGAGGGTGCCGGGACGGCCCCCGGTGCCGACGCGTCCGGGCCGAGCACCGGAACCGGGGGCGAAGCCGCTCGAGGTAGGGGACCGGCGAGCGCCACGGAAGCCGGACCGGCCAGCGGACAAGCGGGACAGGCGAGCGGCGGACAAGCGGGACAGGCGAGGGCCCCGGCAGGGGAACTGGCTGGCGGCGAGGACCAGCCGCCGCCGGACCTGCTCAGCAACGAGGAGCGCGTCCTGGGGCTGCTCCGGGAGGCCGGCGGCCGGATGAAGCAACAGCAGGTCGCCGAGGAACTCGACTGGACGGCCGCAAAGACCAGTCAGGTCGTCGGCGACATGCGCGACGCGGGCGACCTCGAGTCCTTCAGGGTCGGCCGCGAGAACGTCCTTCGACTGCCGGAGGTGGGCGGCGACGCGCTCGGCGCGCCGTCAGAGGAGCGCGAGGCGGAGGGCGCCCCAGCGGGCGAACCCGACGAGGACGACGCCGAGCGCTGAGAGAGGGGACATTGCATTGACCCTGTTGAAACCCTTGCTGGCAAAGGTGACGGGTGGGACAGGCAACAGACGAGGGTGTTTATGCAAACAGGTTCGCTAATGACAGTCGTTATGACCGAGACAGCAGCCGAGATCCAGCAGTTCGTCCACGAGTACGCCGAGGAGTTCTCGACGGCCGATCCGGAGGTCATCGCGACGCACTTTCACGAGCCGGCGACGTTCCTCACGGGTGATGGCGTCCTCGTTCTCGACAGTCGAGCAGACGTCGAGGGCCTCTTTACCGGAATTCTCGACGAGCTTTGCGAACGAGGCTACGACGCCTCGGAAGTTGGTGAACTCGAGGTCGAGGTGCTGGGTCCCGACCGGGTGCGGGCGACAGTCGAGTGGATCCGATACACCACCTCCGGGAGTGAGCTGGAGCGTCTCGTGGTGACACACCTGTTTCGTCGCACCGAAGACGGCTGGAAGATGGCCGTGCTGGCGCCGCACGAGGACTGATACGGTCGCATAAAGATATACAACCCGCCAAAAATCGATGGGCGTTGTGGACCTCTCTTCAGTCCGTCATCCCTCGAGTTGCGTATCCATCCCTTGCTGTTGTAGTTCCACTCGAGGTAGTCCCGCAATCCGTCCTCGAAGGCCCTGTGTTCTATTCCGAGTTCCTGTTTCGCTTTCGAATTATCTACCAGGATTTCGGTCCCCCGTACGTCCGGAACACTTCTGGTTCGAAGCCGCTCGGAAGCGTTGTGAGTATCTCGACCGGCCGCATCACCGTCGCGAGGAGCTGGAACCACACCGACGAGACGGACCGAGGCGGAGAATGTCCCATCATCTCGGCGGCCCGATCGAACACGTCGATCGTCCGGCGTGGCTCGCTGGCGATGATGTACTCCTCCCCTGGCGTGCCATTCTCGATCGCGAGCAGATGGGCGCGGGCCGTATCCTCGACGTAGTCGTACGGTAACCGTAATCCCCGCGGCAGCATCGGGAGGTCACCCTGAAACCAATCGTTGAACGGGGAACGGACCGAGCCGTACTCCTTATTTCCCGGACCAACGACCCCGCCCGGTTGAACGACGACCAGCGGGAGGCCAGCCGCAATCATCGGCTCGGCGACCTCGTAATGGGCGCGCCACTTCGTACGGAAGTAGACGCACAGCCCCGGATCGTCTGGACGGTATGTCTCGTCGACTGAGTCTCCACCAGTGTCCCCAAAGACTCCGAACGTGCTGGTGTAGACGCCCTTTGAAATGTCAAGTTCGGTGATCAACTAGAAAACGGTACGCGCGCCCTCGACATTGATCCGTCGAGCCGTCCCTCGATTCTGCGGGCCCGGACCGATATAGAACCACGCAGCCATATGAAAAACGCCGTCCACACCCCTCATCGGCTGGCGAAGAGTTTTCTTGTCCGTGATGTCCGCTTCGACGACCTCCACCGCCTCGGGAAGGTGGTCAGCGTTCGAGCGCGACCGGGTCGCTACGATGAGCTCGTGGCCCTCCTCGACAAGCTGTTCAACGACGTTGGTCCCGATGAACCCCGTGCCCCCGGTAACGAAATACTCCAATTCGTGAGGTGCGGTAACACCTAACACAAATTCCCTGGTGGTCGTGTATCCCGCGTAACGGGACTTGCAGCGCCGCCCGATAGGCGTCTTGTCTTTTGCACGAACACTATCCATCCTCGTAGTTTCTGTCAGAACCTGTGACCGATACAGAGCGTGTATTGTAGTACTTCGCCCCGCGGAACCCTCGGCCTCCGTTCGGGCGATCCAATCGACTGCCATCTGTCGGTATGAACTCGGGTTAATCCGGCTTAAGGCAGCTAAAGAGGAGTCGAGTATCGGCGATTTATACGGTGATAGGGGGGCAAGAGTGGGATAGTCATGAACAGAAACGCACTGGTGGTTCTCCTGGTTGCCGCCGCGATGATAACGGTACCTGTCGGCGCACTTGCCGCCGACGGCGTCAGTCCCGACGGCGCCAACCAGGTGAACGAGGACGGGACCGAGAACGCGTCTGTCGCACCGGGCCAGATGCTGGCCGGCAACGTCGACGTTGGCGAGGCAGAGATCGAAGGCGAGATCGAAGCACGGAGCTTCGGCATCACGGTCGCAAAGGCCGAGACAGACGACGCCACGGCCGACGTCGTGTCGAAAGCGCTCGACTCGGTCGAGGGGCGGCTGAACGAACTCGAAGCTCGCAAGCAGGCCCTCGACCGGGCCCGGGAGAACGGGTCGATCAGCGAGGGCGAGTACCGGGCGCGGATCACCGGCCTCGCGGCCGAGACGGCGAACGTAAAGCGCCTCGCGAACGCGAGTGGCACCGTCTCCGAGGGACTCCCCGCCGAGGTGCTAGCGGCCAGAGGCATCGACGTCACCGCGATCCAGACCCTCCAGGACCGGGCGAGCGAGCTGCGCGGTCCGCAGGTCGCCGAGATTGCGAGGGGCATCGCCGGCGAGAATGTCGATGCCAGGCCCGGCGGCCCGGCTGCTGGCGACCGCGGCGGGCAACCCGGTGATGTCCCCGGCGGCGAGCCGGGCGACGCATCCGACGGCGAACCCACCGAGGTCCCCGGTGGGGAGCCCTCGGACGCCCCCGGTGACCAGCCCACAGACGTCCCCGACGGTCAGCCAACTGACGGTGGCGACGTGCCGACGGACGGCGGCACAGCGACGACCCCGCCAACCAACGCGACGGCCGCGCCCGACCAGGCTGGCATCTGAGGTCGCCCGCCCCCGGCTGTCTTCGAGCAGGTGGGTGAGGGACCTGAAGCAGAGCGCTCCCCTGCATCCGGGTGTACTGGTCCAACAGGCCCCCAGCCTCGGTCCTCGCGATCTTCTGAGTCGTCTTCGGGAATGTGCCGCATCCGGTGGGCCTTCCCGGATTTCCCCGATACCCCGACCCCGAGCCATACCACGAGACCCCGAGGCCCCGAGACCCACTCGCACGGCGCGCCCGTCTCGGAAGGTATTAGTACCCCAGTATGGATATGTGGAGGCACATGAGGCAGTCCCGCCGCTCCGGTGTTCGCTCGTCCGTCACCGGCGGGGCTGAGACTCTTCTCCCGCGAGGGCGACGACGACCGGGCCGTTAGGCCCGACACTACTCACTCACGACCCGGTCGTTCCGCTCACCGACTCCCGCCCGCCAGTCGGGCGGTCCCCCGTTCGACACCGACACCCCGACACGAGACAGACACCCCACTCACGACACAACTTCCACACAACACATGCCAGATGGAAACGGAACGGTCGCGCTCGCCTTCTCGGGCGGGCTCGACACGACGGTCTGCGTCCCGCTACTCGAGGAGGAGTACGGCTACGACGAGGTCATCGGCGTCACGGTCGACGTCGGCCAGCCCGAGGCCGAGTTCGAGGAAGCCGCGACCACGGCCGAGGCCCTCGACGTCGAGGACTTCGTCGTCGACGCACGCGAGGAGTTCGCGACCCTCTGCCTGCGATCGGTCGAGGCCAATGCGACCTACCAGGGCTACCCCCTTGGCACCGCGCTGGCCCGGCCGGTCATCGCCAAGGCCATCCTCGACGTCGCCATCGAACAGGGCTGTTCCGCCGTCGCCCACGGGTGTACCGGCAAGGGCAACGATCAGCTCCGCTTCGAGGCGGTCTGGCGGGACTCCGAGCTCGACGTGGTCGCGCCCGTGCGCGAACTCGGCCTGACGCGCGAGTGGGAGAAGGAGTACGCCGCCGAGCGCGACCTGCCCGTGGAGGGCGGGAGCGAGGGGCGCTATAGCATCGACACCAACATCTGGAGCCGCTCGATCGAGGGCTCCGAACTCGAGGACCCCGCGACGATCCCCGAAGACGACATCTACGAGTGGACCGCCGATCCCGGCGGTGTCGAGACCGAACTCGTCGACCTCGAGTGGAAGGCCGGCACCCCCGTCGCAATCGACGGCGAGTCGATGGGACCGGTCGATCTGATCGAGACGCTGAACGAGCGCGCCGGGGCCCACGGCGTCGGCCGGACGGACATGATGGAGGACCGGATGCTCGGCCTGAAGGTCCGCGAGAACTACGAGCACCCGGCCGCGACGGTGCTCCTGACGGCCCACGAGGCCCTCGAACAGCTCGTCCTCACCCAGGAGGAGCGCCAGTTCAAGCAGCAAGTCGACCAGCAGTGGGCGCTGAAGGCCTACCAGGGCCTCATCGACGCCCCATTCGTCGAGGCCCTCGAGGGCTTCGTCGAGTCGACGAACGAGCGCGTCACCGGCTCGGTCACGGTCAAACTCGAGGGCGGCCACTGCCGCCCGGTCGCCCGCGAGAGCGACTACGCGGTCTACTCGGAGGCCGCCGCCTCCTTCGACCAGGAGGACGTCGCCGGCGGCATCACCCAGCAGGACGCCACGGGCGTCGCGAAGTACCACGGCTTCCAGTCACGGCTGGCGAACGCCGCCATCGACACCGCAACCGGTGGGAGTGGTCACGGGCACGCCGGAACCGGCGGTGCGACCGGCGACACCACTCCCGATCCCATGGAGGACTAGCATGACCGACGGCGAAGACGAGGAGACCACAGACGGGTTCGACGCGGGGTACGAGAGGGCCGCCGAGTCAGCCGTCCGTGGCGAGCGCTTCAGCAGCGGCCCCGCCCGGGCGTTCCTCTCCTCGCTCGAGGCCGACGAGCGCATCTTCCGGGCCGACCTCGCGGTCGACCGCGCCCACGTGGTGATGCTGGCCGAACAGGGAATCCTCGATGACGCCGTCGCCGGTGAGATTCTCGGCGCCCTGGCGGACATCGAGACCGCCGGGCACGCGGCGCTGCCGGAAGGCGAGGACGTCCAGGAGGCCATCGAGAGCGCGGTCATCGACCGCATCGGCCCCGACGGCGGCCGGATGCACACCGCCCGGTCGCGCAACGACGAGGTGGCCGCGGACATCCGGTACCGCCTGCGCAAGGACCTGCTGGAGACCCTCGAGACGGTACTGGCGGCCCGCGGGACCCTCATCCCGGTCGCCGACGAAGAATCGGCGACCGTCATGCCGGGCTACACCCACCTCCAGCCCGCCCAGCCCGTCACCGTCGGCTACTGGGCGGCGTCCTACGAGCGACCCCTCGCGCGCGACACGGCGCGGCTGATCGAGACCTTCGACCGCACGAACCGCAATCCGCTGGGCGCGGGGGCCTTCGGTGGCGTCGCCTACGACGTCGACCGGGAGCGCACGGCCGATCTCCTGGGGTTCGACGGTGTCCTCGCGAACGGGATGGACGCCGTCTCGACGCGGGACTTCCTCGTGGAGACCACGGCCGCGCTGGCCACCCTCGCGACGACGCTGTCGGGCCTCGCCGAGGACCTGGTCGTGTTCGCGAACCGCGGGCTGGTCGATCTCGACGACGCCTACGCGTCGACGTCCTCGATCATGCCCCAGAAGAAGAACCCCGACACGATGGAGCTGGTCCGGGGGCGGACCGGCGACGCGACGGCGGGGCTGAACGGCCTGCTGACGACGCTGAAGGGCCTCCCGCGGGCCTACAACCGCGACCTGCAGCGGGCGACCACCCACGTCTGGGGCGCCGTCGACGCCGTCACCGAGAGCGCCGATGTAACCGCTGGCGCCGTCGCGACTGCCGACTGGCCCGCGGAGGCCCTCGTGACGGCCGCCGGTGAGGGCTTCGCGACGGCGACCGGCGTCGCCGACCTGCTCGCGCAGGCGGGCGTCCCGTTCCGGACGGCCCACGAGGTGGTCGCGACGGCCGCCGACACCGGATTCGAGGGCCCCGCCCCCGGGTTCGATGCCCTGGACGAGGCGGCCCGGGAGGTGCTCGGGGACTCCCTGGGCGAGTACGTCGACCGCGAGGACGTCGAACGAGTCCTCGACCCGGCCCAGAGCGTCGCGATGCGGGACTCACAGGGCGGCCCGGCAGCCGGGGCGATGGCCGATCAGTTGGCCGACGCCGAGGCCGCCCTCGAGACCGACCGCGAGGCACTCGCGGAGCGCCGGCGGGCCGTCGCGGCGGCAGCCGACGAACTCGAAACGGCGGTGAGTGCGTATGTGTGAGGACGATGTAGCACGCCGGCGATCATCGGCGGCCCGCGGGGCGCATTCCAACCGCTCCGGTCAGGCCGCCCGGGTCCGGCGGACGCGGACGTCGGCCCGGCCCGGGCACCCCATGGCGGCTCGACCGGGACAGGCCACGGTGGCTCGGCCGGGACACCCCCCGACGGCTCGGCCGGGACAGGCCACGGTGGCTCGACCGGGACAGACCACGGTGGCTCGACCGGGACGGGCCCGGGCCCGACCGGTCCCGCGACCACCGTCCCCGCGAGGGGACTCTATACCAGATACCTGATACGGATATCGGGCAAACGGCGTATTCTGGATATAAATAGCGTCAGCAATGCGTACGTATAGCAGAGTTTTTCTGATAGGTTCGACAGCCTTAAGGGGATGGCGGCGCGAAGTGGAGGTACAATGGCAGACTGTCCAGAGTGCGGGGCCGAGGTGTCCTTGCACGACGACATCGAGATCGGAGAGATCGTCGACTGCGCCACGTGCGGTGCCGAACTGGAGGTCGTGGGCACCGCCCCCGTCGAGCTCGACACCGCGCCCGAGCTCGAGGAAGACTGGGGCGAGTAGATGACCGACGGGACGTGGAGCGCCTAGGGATGCAGGTCGGTCTCCTCTACTCGCGCATCCGCAAGGACGAGAAGCTCCTGCTTGCAGAACTCCGCGAGCGCGGGCACGACGTGACCAAGATCGACGTCCGCAAGGAGCGCTTCGGCGTCCGCGAGCCGCCGGCCGACTTCGGGGGCGTCGACGTCCTGCTGGACCGGTGTCTCTCGACGAGCCGGAGCCTGTACGCGACGCGGTTCGCCGACGCCTACGGCGTTCCGATCGTCAACAACGCCGAGACCGCAGACATCTGTGCGGACAAGGTGCGGAACTCTCTCGCGCTCGAGAACGCCGAGGTTCCGACGCCGAACACCGAGGTGGCGTTCACGAAGGAGGCCGCCCTCGAGATCGTCGAGGGCTTCGGCTACCCCTGCGTCCTGAAGCCGGTCGTCGGCTCCTGGGGCAGGCTGATGGCCAAGCTCGACTCCCGGTCGGCGGCCGAGGCCGTCCTCGAGCACAAGGAGACGCTGGGTCACTACGAGCACAAGGTCTTCTACGTCCAGGAGTTCGTCGACAAGCCCGGCCGCGACATCCGCGTGCTCGCGACCGACGGCGAGCCCGTCGCCGCGATGGTCCGGGAGTCCGACCACTGGCTCACCAACGCAGCGAAGGGTGCCGAGACAAATACCTTCGAACTCGACGACGAGGCCCTCGACCTCGTTGAACGCGCCTCGGCCGCCGTCGGCGGTGGCCTGCTGGGTGTGGACCTGATGGAAGTCGGGGTGGACGAGGAAACAGGAACGCACGACGGGTACACCGTCCACGAGGTCAACCACACCGTCGAGTTCAAGGCGCTGAACGAGGTCACCGACGTGGACGTCCCATCTCGCGTCGTCGACTGGCTCGAGGATCGGTTCGCCGGCGAGGTGGACGGTACAGACGAGCGCGAGGAGCCCGACGATGGCAACGACGCGACCGCGGTCGACGACGGCGAGGTGACCGCATGACACACACCGCGAGCGTCGTCGGCGCCAGCGGGTTCACCGGTGGCGAACTCCTCCGCCTCCTCGACGGCCACCCCGAGTTCGACCTCGTCCAGGCCACGAGTCGCTCGAAGGTGAACAAGACGGTGGGCAACGCCCACCCCAACCTCCGTCACCGCGACCTGCGCTTTTCCCACCCCGAGGGCCTCGAATCCGTCGACGTCCTGTTCGCGGCGACACCTCACGGCGTCTCGATGGGGCGGATCGACGCCTTCCGGGACGTCGCAGATACCGTCGTCGACCTCTCGGCGGACTTCCGGCTGGACAGCGAGGCGGCCTACGACGAGTGGTACGATGGCCACGACGCCCCGGAGTACCTCGCGGAATCGGTCTACGCCCTGCCGGAACTCACCCGGGATGACCTCCCCGGCGCGGACCTGATCGCCGCCGGGGGCTGTAACGCCACCGCGACAATCCTCGGCCTGCTCCCGCTCGTCGAGATCGGCGTCCTGACCGGCGACGAGCGGGTCGTGGTCGACGTCAAGGTCGGCTCGAGCGAGGGCGGCGCCGGCGGTGGGGAGGCCTCTTCCCACCCCGAGCGGTCGGGCGTCGTCCGCCCCTACGCCCCCACCGGCCACCGCCACGAGGCCGAGATCGAGGCCTTCCTCGGGCTGGACGTCTCCTTTACCGTCCACGCCGTGGACATGATCCGCGGGGCGAGCGCGACCTGCCACGTCTATCCCGGGGAACCGGTTTCGAGCGGCGATCTCTGGGGCGCCTATCGTGGGCGCTACGAGAGCGAGCCCTTCGTGGAACTCGTCGCTGGCGGCAGCGGCGTCTACCGCTACCCCGAACCCAAGGCCGTCGCGGGGACGAACCGCGCCGAGGTCGGGTTCGAACTCGATCCGGGGACCGAGCGGCTCGTCGTCTTCTCGGCCATCGACAACATGATGAAGGGCTCGGCCGGCCAGGCGGTCCACGCCGCCAACGTCGCCCTCGGCTTCGAGGAGACCGCCGGCCTGGGCTTCCGCGGTTTGCACCCGGTCGGAGCGCCCTGAGGTGATCCACGTATGACAACAGTCCTCAAGGTCGGCGGGGCTCGCGCGGTCGACCCCGCCGGCGCGCTCGGTGACGTCGCAGACATGACCAGCGACGAGGGATCGGGACACGAAGACGTCGTTATCGTTCACGGCGGGTCGACCGCCGTCGACGACACTCTCGAGCGCCTCGGCATCGAGCCGGAGTACGTCGAAACGCCCTCCGGCGTCGTTGGCCGGTTCACCGACGCGGAGACCATCGAGGTCTTCGAGATGGTGATGCCGGGCCTGCTGAATACCGACCTCGTCGCGAGTCTGCAGAGTCTCGGTGTCGACGCCGTCGGGCTCTCGGGCGTGGACGGCGGGCTGCTCTCTGGCCCCCGGAAATCGGCCGTCCGGGTCGTCGAGGACGGCAAGCGGAAGATCCGGCGTGGCGATCACTCCGGGTCGATCGAGTCCGTGAACGCTGACCTCCTGGAGTCCCTCCTTGGGGACGGGTACACGCCCGTCGTGAGCCCGCCGATGGCGGGCCGCGAGGCGCGGAGCGCCTCGGGACGGGCGAGCGGGGCGCATGGCGACCCGCCAGTTATCGACGACGATGATACCGATGTCGTCACGCCTGTCAACACGGACGCCGACCGCGCTGCGGCGAGGATCGCGGGCGCGCTCGACGCCCAGCTGGTCCTCCTGACGGACGTCCCCGGCATCCTCGAGGACCCCGACGACCGCGATACCCTCGTCAGGACAGTCGAAACGCCCGCGGACTGGGAGCGGATGGCCGACGCCGCCGAGGGCTTCATGGGGAGGAAAGTCATGGCCGTGCGCGAGGCTCTCCAGGGTGGCGCCCCCGAAGTCGTCGTCGCCGACGCGAACCTGGCAGAGCCGATCGACACGGCCCTCGAGGGGGACGGGACCCACGTCTACCCGAGCGCACTCGGGGACGAGGGTCGGACGGACGAGGCCGCCGAAGACGCGACGGAGGTGACCGAGTCGTGAGCGGCTTCGTCTTCGACGAGAAGCCCATCGAGATCGAACGCGGCGACGGGCCCTACCTGTACGCCACCGGCGGCACCGAGTACCTCGACTTCGGCGCGAGCTACGCCTGTGTGCCACTGGGCCACGGCCACGAGGCCGTCGCCGACGCCGTCCGCAACCAACTCGAGCGGCTCACCTACGTCCAGGCCTCCTACCCAGTGGCCGTGCGGACTACCCTCTACGAGCGCCTGGCCGGCGTCGCGCCCGGGGACCTCGACAACGTCTGGCTGTGTAACTCCGGGACGGAGGCCAACGAGGCCGCCCTGAAGTTCGCCCGGAGCGCGACCGGGACCTCGCAGATCGTCGCGGCCACGCGGTCGTTCCACGGCCGGACGATGGGCTCGCTCGCGGCGACCTGGAAGGACACGTACAAAGAGCCCTACGAGCCCCTGGCCGGCGACGTCGAGTTCGTTCCCTTCGACGACGGCGACGCCCTCGCCGAGACCGTCGACGAGGAGACGGCCGCGGTCATCCTCGAACCGATCCAGGGAGAGGGCGGCATCAACCGCGCCAGCGACGCCTACCTCCGGACCGCCCGCGCGGTCACCGACGACGCCGGCGCAGCACTGATTTTCGACGAAGTCCAGACAGGCCTGGGCCGGACGGGGAGCATGTGGGCCTGCCAGCAAGCGGGCGTCGTGCCGGATATGCTCACCTCGGCCAAGGGCCTCGGTAACGGTCTGCCCGTCGGCGCGACGCTGTGTGCCGACTGGATCGCCGAGAACCACGGTTCTCACGCCTCGACCTTCAGCGGCGGCCCAGTCATCGCGGCCGCCGCCGACGCCACCGTCCAGACCATCGTCGAGCAGGACGTCCCTGGCACCGCCGCCGCGATGGGGACCTACCTACAGACAGAACTCGAGACCGCGGTCGGCGACGACGTGCGGGAGATCCGGGGGGAGGGGCTGCTCGTCGGCGTCGAGGTCAAACGTGGCGCGAACCGCCTGCTGCGTGACCTCGCTATCGACCACGGCGTCCTCGCGCTGCCGGCGGGCCGGACGGTCCTGCGCCTGCTCCCGCCGCTGACCGTCGAGGAGGCCCACGTCGACGCCGTCGTCGAGGCGGTCGCCGAGGTGGTCGGATGAGCGAGACCGTCCAGGGGACCCGCCCCCGGGAACTCCTGCGGGCCCTCGTCGAAATCCCTTCGGTTAGCGGAAACGAACGGCCCTGTGCGGAGCGCCTCGTCGACTTCTTCGAGACCCACGACCGCGAGGTCTGGATCGACGACGTCGGCAACGTCCGCGCGCCGGCCGACGACGGCGTCCTGCTGACCTCCCACATCGACACGGTGCCCGGCGACATCCCCGTGCGGACAGAGACCCTCCCCGCCGACGAGGCCCGCTGGGGCGGCGATAACGGAGCCGAACCCGACGGGCCCGTCGAGGTGCTCTGGGGCCGGGGAAGCGTCGACGCCACGGGACCCCTGGCGGCCATGGCCGTCGCCGCGGTCCGGACCGGAGCGAGTTTCGCCGGCGTCGTCGGCGAGGAGGTCGACTCCACCGGGGGTCGCCACCTCGTCGAGACGCGGGATTCAGCCCCCGACGCAGTCATCAACGGCGAACCCTCCGGCTGGGAGGGCATCACGCTGGGCTACCGCGGGCTGGTCGCGGGGACCTACGTCGCGACCAGCGAATCGGGCCACACCTCGCGCCCGGAGAACAACGCCATCCAGGACGCCATCGCCTGGTGGGCGAACCTCGAGACGGAGTTCGCCCACGACGAGTGGGAGCCCGTCTTCGAGCGCGTGACGCCCAAGCCGACCCGGATCGACGGCGGCCTCAGCGACGACGGCCTCTCCGTCGAGGCCACGATGGACGTCCAGTTGCGGGTTCCCCCGGGACGGACGACCGCGGAGATCATCGAGATCGCCGACGGCTACCTGGACGTCGCCGACCGCGTCAGCTGGGACGACCGCGTCGAGCCGACGATGCAGAGCCCCCGGACCCCGGTCGCGCGGGCCTTCCGGGCCGCCATCCGCGAGGCTGGCGGCGACCCGCGGCTCCTCCGGAAGACGGGGACCGCGGACATGAACGTCTACGCGAACGCCTGGGACTGTCCAATGGTGACCTACGGGCCCGGAGATTCGGACCTCGACCACGCGCCGAAGGAACACCTCGTGCTCGAGGAGTACGACCTGTCAGTCGAGATCCTCGAACGCGTCACGGAGCGCCTGCTATGACACGCGACTTCCTCGACGTCGACGACCTCACGACCGCCGAGATCGAGACCGTGCTGGACCGCGCCGCGGCCATCAAGGCCGACGAGGGCCCCGCCGCGCAACCGGCCCCGCTCGCCGACCAGACACTCGGGATGATCTTCGAGAAGCCCTCGACGCGGACGCGGGTCTCCTTCGAGACCGGCATGACCCGTCTCGGCGGCCACGCCATCTTCCTCGGCCCGAACGACATCCACCTGGGCCACGGCGAGCCGGTCCGGGACACCGCCCGCGCGGTCGGCCGCTACGTCGACCTGATCATGGCCCGGGTCTTCGACCACGCCGACGTCGAGACCATCGGGGCGTACGCCGACGTCCCGGTCATCAACGGCCTCTCGGACGACGCACACCCCTGCCAGGCGCTGGCCGACCTGCTGACGATCCGGGAGCGCTTCGGCTTCGCGGACACGACGGTCGCCTGGATCGGGGACGGCAACAACGTCGCCCAGTCCTTCGTCGTCGGCGCCGCCCTCGTCGGCCTCGACGTGGTCGTCGCGACCCCCGACGGCTACGGCATCGACGAGGACGTGCTCGACCGAGCGGCGGATCTTGGCGATGCACCCGCAGTCGTCGACGATCCCGCGGCCGCGGTGGCCGACGCCGACGTCGTCTACACGGACGTCTGGGTCAGCATGGGCGAGGAAGACGAGCGGGCGGAGAAACTCGCCGCCTTCGAGGGCTTCCAGGTGACGAGCGGCCTCCTCGGCGACCGGCCGCTCATGCACTGCCTACCCGCCCACCGCGGCGAGGAGGTGACCGACGAGGCCATCGAGAGTGACAACGCCATCGTCTGGGACCAGGCCGAAAACCGGTTGCACGCACAGAACGGATTGCTGGTCTGGTTGAACGAGCAGTAGGCTCGCTCAGTACGCAGCAGGCCCGGCGAGTAAGCAGTAAAACCGCCGAGCGGGCAGCAGGCCCGCGAGGCGGCTTTTTGGTCCAGATTTTTCCGCGAGCGGTCGTGAGCCCAGCGAACGACCCGAGCGGAAAAAGGTGGCTGCCGGACCAGGCCGAAAACCGGTTGCACGCACAGAACGGATTGCTGGTCTGGTTGAAC
>JAZKTI010000030.1:0-15582 GCA_036625635.1 Haloarculaceae archaeon | reverse complement strand
CCGCTTCCTCTCCGCCCTCCTCACCGGCTCTGTCGCCCCCCGCGCCCCCGTCTACGTCGCCACCCTCGCTCCCGGCACCGTCGCTGCCCTCGCCCCCGTCACCGTCGCTCTCTCCGGCGTCCGCTTCTTCCTCCTCGTCACTTTCCTCCTCGAGTTCCTCGATTTCGAGAACTTCCAGGGGGATGTTCTCGAGGCGCTGGCCGATTTCCTTGCGGGCGATGCGAGCCGCGTGTTCGTCCCGCTCGACGTTGAACACCGTCATCTCGAGTTCGAGCGCGACGAGGCTCTCGTCGGCTGCGATGAACGCAGGTTCCAGCGACTCACCGCAGTGGGGACAGCTCCGGCCGCCCATGTTGATCTCGACGTAGTTGAGGTCCGGATTGAGCATCCCACCAGTCTTCGAGATGGCGATCCGGACCGCCTCGTCCGGCGTCTCCACGTCGTAGACCGGAACCGCCGCTTCGACGACAACTCTGCAGTCCATAGACATCTGTTACCCTGGGAGGGTATTGAAGCTTGGCCCGGGCCGACTCGAAACGTGGAAACCTCCGGCCCTGAAACCGGAAGACGATGGACTCAGGGGCGATTTCTGTGGCCGACTTGTCGGGTGGCCTCGACCTCCAGGCGACCCTCGAAAGCGGGCAGACCTATCTCTGGTGGCGCGAGGACGGTCGCATGTTTGCGGAGGAGGACCCATCGGCGAGTGACGCCTGGTACCGCACGACGGCTCACGATCCCGCGACGGGAGAGCCGGGTGTCATCCGCGCCCGGCAGCACGATGGCCACCTGGAGTGGGAATCGACCGTGGACGCCGAGCCGGTCCTCAGACGGCGGCTCCGGCTCGCCGACGACCTGCCGGCGATCCGGGCCGAGGCCCCGGCGGACGACATCCTGGTCCGCTCCTACGACGCCTACTGGGGCATGCGACTCGTCGACGAACCGGTCTTCCCGACACTGGTGACCTTCATCTGTTCGGCCCAGATGCGCGTGGAACGCATCCATGACATGCAGCAGGCTCTCCGTCGAAGCTTCGGCGAGCCGGTCTCCGTCCAGGGCGAATTGGTCCCAACCTATCCGACCCCCGAGGCCGTCGCGGCCTCGACCGAGACCCGCCTCCGCGACCTCGGGCTTGGATACCGGGCCCCCTACGTCCTCGCGACCGCCGAGATGATCGCCGGGGGCGACGCCGACCCCTGCTCGGCCCGTGACCGTCCCTACGAGGAGGCCCGTGAGTACCTCACCAGATTCGTCGGCGTCGGCGAAAAGGTCGCCGACTGTGTGCTCCTCTTCGCGCTGGACTTCCCCGAGGCCGTCCCACTCGACACCTGGATCCGCAAGGCGATCGCTCGCTGGTTCCCTGCCTGCGATTGCGGGTCCTACGCGGCGACCTCGGCGGCGATCCGAGAGCGGCTGGGCGGCGACTATGCCGGCTACGCCCAGACCTACCTCTTCCACTACCTCCGACACGTCGAGGAGCCTGCCGCGGTCCGAGAGTAGGATCGCGGTTTGCCCACAGGGCGGCAAGCCCCGGCAGGCCTGTCCGATTGCACGCGCTGCTCCGATTGGACTCGCCGGTCAGCGTGCCCCTTTAGGGCCCGTCTGCCCCCACCGACCCGATTGTAGTCGGAAGCCTCGGCCGGTCGGCGAGCGTTTTTGGGGGAGCCGTCACTACCGCCGCGCATGTCCGAGGAGCGGACACGTGCGCACGTCCACGTCACCGGCAGGGTACAGGGCGTCTTTTTCCGCGCGACGACGCGTGATCGGGCCCGCCGTCTCGCCGTCGACGGCTGGGTCAAGAACCTGGCGGACGGGCGCGTCGAAGCCGTCTTCGAGGGTCCCGCCGAGGACGTCGCGGAATTGATCGAGTTCTGTCACGAGGGGAGCGACGCCGCGCGCGTCGAGGACGTCGAGGTCGCGTACGAAGCACCGGAGGGCATCGAGGGCTTCGAGATTCTGCGCTGACAGGTCACCCAACTGGTTCGACCTCGCCAGGTCGAAATCGGTTCGTCAGAGGACCGAGCCGCCGACGGGTGACCAGACGCGAATTCGAGGGACCGGTTAGTCTCGAGCCGGCGGTGTCGTGGAACGGACGTGGAGAACTCGTCAGTAGAGTTATTCCGCGGCCCCGCCAATCCCGTGGCATGATTACGGGTACGGAAATGGCGGTGGTGGACGCGAACGCCGCGGCGCTGGGCGTTCCCCGCAAGCAACTCATGGAATCCGCCGGGAACGCCGTCGCTCGGGTGGTTCGGCAGGTGGCCGGGGGGGACGAGGGCGGGTCGACGGCCGGGGAGGCAAACTCCCGGCCTTCGGCGGCCGGGGACGACGAAGCCGGGACTCTGGCCGCCGGCACCGACGTGGCCGTCGTTGCCGGCCGGGGCAACAACGGTGGCGACGCACTCGTCGCGGCTCGTTTCCTCGACGACCTCGACGTCGTCGTCCACCTCCTGGGACGCGCCGACGGCATCAGAAGCCGGATGGCGAGCGAGAACTGGTCGGCCCTCCGGGAGGCCGATTGCGACCTCCGTGAGGTGCGGGATTCGACCGAACTCGCCCTCGGCGATCCGGACGTCGTCGTGGACGGGTTGCTGGGGACCGGCATCTCGGGCGCCATCCGGGAACCCGCGGCGACCGCCGCGACGGACGTAAACGACTCCGCGGCAGCCGTCGTTGCCGTCGACGTTCCCTCGGGGTTGAACACGGAGACAGGTGAGGTCGGCGCCGGAGCAGTCGCAGCCGACCACGTCGTCACATTTCACGAGGCCAAACCGGGGCTCGACGACCTGGACGCCGACGTCACCGTCGCCGACATCGGCATTCCTCGGGCGGCCACCCGCTTCGTCGGGCCGGGCGATCTCCTCCGGCTCGACCGCGACCCGAGGAGCCACAAGGGCGACCACGGCGAGGTGCTCGTCGTCGGTGGCGGCCCGTACGCCGGTGCCCCCGCCCTCGCGGCCCAGGCAGCGCTGCGTGCAGGTGCCGACCTCGTCCGGGTGGCCTGTCCGGCCGGGGTCGCACACGAGATTCAGACCTACGCCGAGGACCTCATCGTCCGCCGGTTCGACGGCCACATCCTCGCACCCCAGCACGTCGGCCAGATCATGGAACTTGCGGCCGGACACGACGCCCTGGTCGTCGGGCCGGGCGCCGGGGACCAGGAAGCCACCCTGGAGGCCATCGAGGGCGTCCTCTCGGCATTCGACGGCACGGCGGTCGTCGACGCCGACGCGCTCCAGGTCGTCCCCGGCATCGAAACCACCGCGACGCTCGTCTGTACCCCCCACCAGGGCGAACTCGTCGACATGGGCGGCCCGAGCGCGGACGACTGGGAGGAACGGGCCGAACGCGTGGCCGCGTTTGCCGCGGAACTCGGCCACACCCTCCTCGTCAAAGGGCACTACGACGTGATTTCCGACGGCGAGTCGACGCGCGTCGGCCGGACCGGGAATCCCGGCATGACTGTCGGCGGGACCGGGGACGTCCTCGCGGGCGCCACCGGGGCACTCGCCGCGGTGCTGGATCCGATGGATGCCGCGGCCGTCGCGGCGTGGGTCAACGGCCGGACAGGCGATCGGGTCGTCGACGAGAACGGGTACGGGCTGCTCGCGAGCGACCTCCTCGCGGAGATTCCGCAGGTCCTCTGGGGCGAGCGACCGGGGTGGTAATCATTGCTGCCTTCCGCCTGCCAGCGGGCCGTCCTGCGCGACGATGAGGGTGGGCATCGCTCAACATGGCGGCCCTCGACAGCCTCGCTCAGGCCGTCGTCTCGAGGAGAGCACTCGCCTTCGCGCGGGACTGCTCGATCACCGCCGGTCTGGCTTCGAACTCGACGACCACCTCGTCACCGTAGGTGACGTCTCGGACGTTCCCGTGGTCGTGGAGCCAGGAGACGAGGCTCATCGTGTCGTCGGTCATCGGGAGGACCAGCCGTTCGTCTTCGAAGTCCGGGAGGGTGGCGTGGATGCGCTCCTGCAACGCATCCAGGTTCTCGCCGGTCCGGGCACTGACCGGGACGGGGGCGGGTGCCAGCGCAGTCAGGGCCTCCCGCTTCCGGGCTACTGCCGCCTCGTCGACGGCGTCGATCTTGTTGAGGACGGTGACGATCGGGGCCTCGTTGCGCTCGTAGAGCGTGTCGTGGGATGTCACCAGTTTCTCGCGGAGGTCCGGAAGGGGCTCTGACACGTCGACAACGAGGAGCACGAGGTCGGCGCGGTAGACCGCCGAGAGCGTCGACTTGAAGGACTCGACCAGCCAGTGGGGGAGGTCGGAGATGAACCCGACCGTGTCCGTCACGAGGACGTCCCGACTGTCCATCGCGGCCTTCCGCGTGGTGGTCCCGAGGGTCGTGAACAGCCTGTCCTCGGACTCCGCGGTGGTATCCAGGTCCGGATGGACGTCCAGGTTCTCGTCCACGTCGACGTCGGCCGCGAGACGGCGCAGCAACGTCGACTTGCCCGCGTTCGTGTACCCCGCGAGGGCGACGAGGTCGAAGCCGGCCTCGCGGCGGTGTTCTCGCCGGTGCTCTTCGGTCTGCTCGATGTCCTCGAGTTCGTCGCGGATCCTCGCAATGCGGGCCTTGATGTCCTGCTCGCGACTCTCGTCGTACTCCCCCAGGCCCATGAAACCGGGGCGCTCGTCGCGCTTGGCGAGACTCGCCTTCGCCTCGGCCCGGGGCAGTTCGTAGCGCAATTCCGCGAGTTCGACCTGGAGCTGTGCCTTCCGGGTCCGGGCCCGCTGGCCGAAGATTTCGAGGATCAGTCTGAAGCGGTCGAGTAGCCGGACCCCGGCGGGGAGTTCGGTGCCGACGTTGAAGGTCTGGTAGGGTCCCAGCTGGTTGTCGAAGACAACGATGTCGGCGTCGTGGGCCGTGACGGCCTCCGCGAGCGCGTCGACCTTGCCCGCTCCCAGGTGGTAGGCGGGATCCTCCGTCCGTGTCTGGGTGAGTTCGGCGACGACGTCGTAGCTTGCAGCGCGGGCCAGGTCCCGGATCTCTGCGGTGTCCGCGGTCCCGGAATCCACGCGCTTGACGACGACGGTCCGCCCGGTGTGAGCTGCCACTTGCCCCAAGATACGGCGTGACGCTATTTAAATTCCGGGCCGCACGGTGGGTTTGATACGGTTCGCGCTCGGCGGAGCAGTCGGGCCCGGGCTTCTCCGGGACCGCAGCAACGGAGGCGGGGTCGTGCCCTGAGGGCGCCGGCGACGGACACAACAGTCTTACCAGCGGCCCGTGTCGGGCCGAATATGGACATAGTCTCGTTGCTCGGCCCGGTGCTGCAACTGGACGTGGACGCGACCGGCCTGATCCTCCAGATGGGCGGTAGCGGCCTGATCGGCCTCGTCATCGGCTTCGCCGCGAAGAAGGTCGCGAAGATCATCGCCATCATCGTCGGGCTCGAACTCGTCCTGTTCAAGTTTCTCGAGTCGCTGGGGTTCCTGCAGGTCAACTGGGGCGAGATGGGCGGCGTCTTCGAGAACTTCGCGACGAGCGCACCAGGGCAGGCCCAGTCTCTCGTCGATACCTTCGTTACGACGGCCGGCGTCGGTGTCGGCTTCGCCGGTGGCTTCTACCTCGGTCTGAAGCTTGGATAGCGCAGCTCCCGGGGGGCACTCACTCGAAAATGCCAGGTCCCATGCGAGGGGCCGTCCCCTCAGACCGGATTGCTGCGACTCGTCGATACGACAGAGCTCCACATCGAATGCAGTCTACTCGCTGCCTTCACCGTTGAGCTGGCGTCTGCGCACGTACATGTACCCACCGGCCACGGCCCCGAACAGCAGGAGGAACAGGCCGACGAGGAGTGGATCCGTGAGTGGGTTCCCCCCACCGCTGGTGGAAGTCTCGACAACCGATCGATCCTCGTCGTCTTCGCTCCAGACCTCGATAGTTGGCTTGCTGCCGTCCGAGGATGGATCGTAGGAGAAACTCACGCGCTGGTTGTCACCGGGGGCCAGCGAGAGTCGGTTACTGGCCCGCTCGTCGCCATTGACCGCCATCTTCACGACCTGCGTGTCAGTGGTCGGACCGGTGTTTGATATCCGGGCCGTAACGGACAGGGGGTCGCCTTCACTCTCGGGTGCGGTCGTCGACTCGATTTCGACGTCGAAGCCTCCGCCGTCCGATTCCCTGACGACGACCGAATCCTCCGCGGTCTCGCTCGAACTCGCGACCACGGCGGTGTACTCGCCGGCGTCCCCCGACCCGGTCTGCCAGGTCAGCGTCAGCGTCCTCGATTCTCCACCCCCGAGCGATATCGACCGGGAGTCCTCGCGGTCGCCCCCCAGGCTGAGCACCACCTCGTCGGTCGTCTCACCGTCACCGCGGTTCGTAATCGTCACCTCGACGTCGAGGGGCGATCCGGCGGCGACTGGGGAGGAGGTCGAGTCGATCCGGAGGTCGACCTGCGGCTGGTCGGGTGGCACGTCCGTCTGCCTGGTTGTAGTTTCGACGGTGGTCGTCGGGGTGGTCGTGGTGGGCGTCCGGGTGGTCGTGGTGGTCGTTTCAGGCTCAACCAGGACGGTCGCTCGGGCAGTGGTGTCGTCACTCGTCACTGTTGTCTCGTGGTCACCCACATCGCCCGAGGCCGTCTCCCAGGAGAGCGTCACTGTCGTCTTTTCGCCCGGATCGAGAGCGAGGGCCGTGCTATCGACGTGCGACCCCCCGATTCCGAGGTCGATATCCTGGCTGTCGGACTTGTCTCCGGTGTTGGTTACGGTCGCCGTCACGTCTAGTGTCTGGCCCTCTGTGACCGGCGAAGTGGTCGATTCGATCGATACGTCGAAGTTTGCCGGCGCCGGCGGTTCCTCGACGCGCACGGATCTGGACGCGGCGGAATCGTCACTGGCGACGACGGCAGTGTATCCTCCTGCATGCCCCGACCTGGTCTGCCAGGAGAGCTTCACGGTGGCCCACTCGTCTCTTGCCAGGGTGAGGCTCGTCGAATCGCGCTGACGGGCGCCGACAACGAGGCCGATCTCCTGGCTGGCCGACTGCTCGCCAGTGTTCGTTACAGTCGCCCGCACGTCGAGGGATTGTCCGACGGTCACCGGCGAGTTCGTCGAGTCCATCACGACTTCGAAGTTCGGGGGTTCCCGCGCTCGTACCTGAGAGGTATCCCGGCCGAGTTCCTCTTCCTCGAAATCCGTGTCGTAGACCCGTGCCTGGATTCGGTCACCAGGACTACTCGGCCCGATACTTGCGAGATCTACCTGCTTCGTTTGCTCCTTCCAGGAAGATACGGTCGTCGTGTAAACCCCCGAATCGCCGTTATCCAGGTTCTCGACCACCAGCCATGCCAGTTCGGTCTCGAGTTGGGGAATCTCGACCGTTATCGGGTCCGTATCCGCGTAGATGGTGTCCTGGACGTTCACGCTGCCGGTCTGGGCCAGTGCAGGGCCGGCAACGATGGGCACCCCGACGGCGACGGCGGCGAGAGAGACACAGAACGAGAGCGTAATAGCCGTGGCCGCCTCGCTGTCGGGCCCGGCCCCCCGGATTCTGGCGATCACGGGCTCGGTCCCCCGGATTCTGGCGATCACGGGCCCGGCCCCCCGGATTCTGGCGATCACGGGCTCGGTCCCCCAGACGAATTGCGGCGATGCGGCATCCGAGGTGAGTGTTACCGTGTAGCCACCAAGTAAGTTATGATACTGCCAACACGACGCCGGGGTCCTGACCGATCCCGCGGGGCGGCCGTCAGCCCGCTGCCGGAAACCGGACCCCGTCCATCCCGGGACCCCTCACGATGCTGACTGGATATGTCCCGCCTCTCCACGCGGATACCTGGCCGGCGGACCCCACCATTTTATTACAATCTCACATGAAAAGAGCCGTCAAATGAACTCGTCTCCAGAGCCCGTGAGAACCCCATCGACCCCCCGTTTCGAGTGTGAGACGATCGGCCGCGCCTCTCCACGCGTACCGGCAGGGAGACCATGATTCTCGAACTCCGTGCGTTCGTGAGTGCTGCCGTCGTCGGCGTCGTCAGCCTGCTGTTGGTGTTCCTCGACTGGCAACTCGTCTTCCCTGCCTTCGCCCTGATCTACCTGGGTTACAAGTACGTCTACTACACCCGGCGCATCGATCAGGAGAAACCCTACGCGAACCTGTCTACGCTCCCGGGCCGACTCCTCGAGAAGACGGCACTGCTCTTCGTCGGCCTCTATCTCCTGAGTCGCTTTCTCGTCATGCCGACTGTCGGGACGATCTGGAGCGTGAACGCCCTCCGGGTACCCACGCTGGATCTGACCAACTTTCAGGTCCTCCTGGATCAGCTGCTCCCGCTGGCGAGCGCGTGGCTGACCGTCCTGATTCCGCTGGGGGTCGTCTCCTACACCGTGGGGCAGTTCCGCGAGCGGCTCCTCGGCGGCGTCAACTCGGAGGCTGCTGCCGCCCGGGCCGCCCTCTGGGAGAGCCTGGCCCGAGTCCCGGTCTACCTGGCATGGGCGGCCCTGTTCGTCCTCGGCCCGGTCTACGAGTTCTGGATCGCGATCCCCGAAGCCTTCGCCGACCCGACAACCATTCCGTCGGCGACGAGTCTGGCCCCGATCCTCGGGCCCGGCCTGCACGAGGCCGTGATGATCGCCGGCCACGTGGTCCCCGCCCTCGTGATCGGCGGCTATTACGCGGTCAGCCGCGAGAAGTACGACCGCATCCCGAGCGTCCCGGAGGTGATCGGCTACCGTGGCTTCGCGCCGCCGGTGCGCCGCGCGACGACGGCGAACGTCGCGGTCCCGACCGCCGGCTACCTGGCCTACGCGGCGGCCGTCGTCTTCTTCATCCCACTGGGCTCTCTCGTCCGACCGGCGCTCATCCTCCCGCCGGTTGTCGCGCTCGCGCTGGCCGCCGACGTCCGTGGGCTGACGAGCCAGCTCAAGCGGGAGCTGCCGTACTGGGTGCCCGGATCCGGGGGCGACGCCGTCGTCTTCGGCTTCACGGCTGGGGTGGCCACGCTCGTCCTCCTGATCATCGCGGATCTCGGCCTGGGCGGCCTGGGTGCCGATCCGGCCGCTGTGTTGTACTTCCCCGCGATCGCCGTCCCGCTTTCCTTCGGCGCGAACGAGGGGTTCGCCAGGATGAAGACTCGCAACGTCGACTCCCTGAAGGCGCGCGTCCATTCGGATCCGCGGACGCTCCAGGAGGGTGAGGTCGACCGGCTCCTGGCCTACGCGGACGCGCGGAACGACGACCTCCGGGCCGCAGCCATCGACGGCCTCGCCACCGCGGTCTGGGCGTCGCCGTATCGGGAACCGGAGATCGTCCGTCTCTTCCAGACCGCCATCCAGGACGAGGCCAAGTTCGCCCGTCCCGGCCTGCGGGGCTTCGTCATGGTCTTCAGGGCCGACCGCGGGCGGGAATCCGTCGGCCGTCTATTCGATGGGTTCTACATCCAGCGCGTGGTGACGGCCATGGACAGTCGGGACGTGGAAACCCGGGCGCTCGCCGCCGAGGTGTTCAGCAGGATGGTCTACACCGGCTACCGGATCGGGCGGCTCGACGATCTCCTCACCCACCGCGAGGAGGTCCCGCTGGAGCGGATCGAGACCGAAGTCACCGGATCGGGCGCAAACCAGAACCTGACAGACGCCGCCACCGACGCTTTCGCCGTTCTCTGGTACGAGCGCGACGGGCTGGCGAGGACCCAACTCGGGCCGGACGACGAGCGGACCCTCCTGGTCGACACAATCTGGTGGGCCGATTTCGCGTCCGATCTCCCGACCCAGCGGGCCGCGATGGCCCTCGGGAGTGGCCCCGCCCCCATCGACGAGGCGGGGCTGGACCAGATCCGCGACAGTCTCGACAGTGAGGAGCCGCTCGTGCGGTTCATGGCCGCCCACGTCCTCCGCTCCTCGGTCGCGAGCCTCGTCGAGGCCGTCGACGAGGACACGCTGCTGGCCCTCCTCGACGACGAGGACGACCTCGTCAGGTGGGCGGGGGCGGACGCTCTCAAGGCCTCCATTCGCGAGACCGGGGCTCGGGGTGACTTGCTATCGAGTCTGCTCGCCCAGCTCGCAGCCAGCGATCCGGCGCGGGCCACCTCCGCCGAGGCGACGATGCTCGCGACGTTCGAACTCGTCGACCAGGAGGCCATCGAGGACCTCGAGGGTGTCGCCGAGACCGTCGCCGACTACGTCGCCAGCGAGAACGCGGCCGTCGCCGAGCCTGCCGCCCGGTTGCTCGCGACGTTCCTCGAGGCGAACCCGGAACGGGGACACGTCGACCCGGTCCGGTCGTCCCTCGAGGACGGTCTCACTCACCAGAACGTGGACGTCCGGGAGCACTGCCTTCGGGCCATCGCCGGGGTCGTCGAGGACGACGTGGGTGCCGGCCGGCCCTTCGTGCGGGGCTGCGTACTCAACCTCGGGACCTCCGGCGCGGTGAGCGAGATCGCCGCCAGCGTCCTCACGCGGGTCCTCGACGAGTATCCGGAGTACGGGACCGAAGTGCTGCCGGAGATGGTCGGCGGCCTGCGGAATCCGACCTCCATCTCTCGTCAGCACGCCGGGGCCATGATCGTCGGACAGACAGTCAGCGAGGTCACCACGAAGATACTCGCCGAGGTCACCGCCTACGACACGAGCGGCGGCGACACGCTCGTCGGTCCGCTTGTCGACCTCGCGGGCGGGTCGGGGAGCGTTGTCCAGGAGGCCGTCTTCCGTGCGCTGGCCAACCTCGCAGGGGACTTCCCGGCCGAAGCTCGGGACGCGCTGCCGCCGGCCCAGTCCGCACTCGACGCCGGCGACGTCCGCGTTCGCCGGAGCGCGGGGCAGGTACTCTCGAACGTTGCCATCGACTATCCGGGCGACGTCGCGCCGCTCATCTCGAGTCTCATTATCGCCGTCGACGACTCGGATCCGCAGATGCGATCCATCGCCCTCGTCACGCTCGGGACGGTCGGTGCCGAGGCTCCCGATGCCATCGAGGACGACATCAGGCGCGTCATCGGGCGTCTCGACGACGACTCCTCGCTCGTCCGCGAGCACGCCGCCAAGGCCATCATCACCATCGCGATGAAACATCCCGACATCGTCGAGCCGGCCGCGGAGGCCTCCGACCGCCTCCGCCGGCTGCAGCGCGATCCGGCTGTCGAACTCGACGAGGAAATGGTTCAGGAGGCCGCCAACGCCGTCCGGACGGGCACGCCGCCGGGTGCGACGGAAGAGGACGAGGACGGGACCGACGTCTTCACGCCAGAGTCGGCCGACGAGGCCGGGCAGTCGGGTGACACCCGGTTCTTCGAGCCGCCGGACGCCGACGACGAGGAATCTGACCCGGAGGCGGAGACGTCGGCCCCCGACCAGGGCGACGGTGCCGAGGGCGAGACCACCGAAACAGGAGAGCCGGACACAGGTGGTGACGCATGAGCGGGAACGATGCCGACGGCCGCGCCGACGGCCGGGAACTCGCCCGACTCGCCGAGATCGACCCGGCTGCACTCGAGGCCCACCTGGACGACCTCGAGGCCTCCCTCGATGCCCAGGCCCCAGAGCAGCGACGGCAGGCAGTCGTCGCGCTCGCAGCACTGGCTGCCGAACGCCCACAGGCGGTGGTCGACCTCGTCGACCGCCTGACGGACCTCCTCGCCGACGAGAGCCTGCAGGATCAGGCGGCCGCCGCCATCGCAGCGGTGGCTGGCTCCGACGCGGAGGCAGTCATCGATCACCGGGCAGCGCTCGTCGCCGCCCTGGACGGCGAGGGTGCGGTCCAGGGGCCAGCGGCCGCGGCCCTCGCCGCACTCGCGGACGCGGAACCGGCGGAACTGGCCCAGCCTGGCGTCCTCGAGCGTCTGACGGTCCTCCTATCGGCCGACCGCCCGGTCGTGCGCCAGCACGCCGCAGGGGCCCTGGCCAGCATCGCCGGGGTCGACGCCGCGGCGGTCTGTGATCGGGTCCCTGCCCTGCAGACCCGACTGGCGGACGAGTCGCCACACGTCCGGCGACAGGCCGCCCTCGCGCTCGGGACTGCCGGGACAGCCTGCCCTGCCGAAGTCCTCCCGGCGGTGTCCGACCTCGTGCGGCTCCTCGACGACCCGGATCCGGAGGTCAGGGCCGCCTCGGTCTTTGCCCTTGGCAATGCCTTCGTGGGGACCGAAAGGGTCCAGCGAACCGTCGACGCACTCCTCGAGGCCCTCCACGACGACGCCCCGACGGTCCGCCAGCAGGCGACCTTTGCCCTTGCGGTCGTCGCCGAGGAGGACCCCACCGCCGTCCGCGCCGGCGTCGAGTCCATCGCACGACGGATCGTCGACGGTTCCGCTTCCGTCCGCCGGAACGCCCGCTCCTGCCTCGCCAGCCTCGAGGCGGAGTACCCCGCTGTAGTCAGCGAAGCCATCGAGGCGGTCGTCGGCCGGCTCGCAGCCCTGGACGCCGACGCTGGAGCCATCCCCTTCACCGAGGCCGAACTCCGCGGGCTCGCGACCGACGACGCCGCCCCGAGTAACCACCGTGCCGCGGCGGACCACGCGCTCGCGCTCGTCGAATCTGGGAGCGTCGAGCCAGCGGGGTCTGTGTCGGGGAGTCGACCCGACTCGGGTGCCGCCCCGCCGTCGGCCGCAGGTGAGGCGGGAACTGGCGGGGCCGCCGGCCCGGACGGGGCTTCCGGCGACGACGCGGCGAGCGGGACGGGCGAGGAGGGATCCGGCGGCACAGACGACCGCCCGCAGTTCTGCCCGAACTGCGGGGAGCCACTGGACGACACCGGCGAGTTCTGTGCAGCCTGCGGTGCGACCGTCGAATGAGTGGCGACTCGGCTACCCACAGTCGAAACCCGTCAAGCAGAACCTGCTGGAGGGTCACTCGGAGCCGCTGCCACGCGACAGACTATCCACCAGGGCTGTCGCCGGCATCGACGTCGAAGCCGGTCGAGTCACTACGGGTCGCCTCCGCCGAGGCACTACTCCCGTTGGGATGCTCGCTGTCTGGTTGTTTGACCGTCTCCCAGCTGGCGACGTCTTCGAGGTCGGCGTCGTAGCTCCGCACGGGCAGGCTTCCAGAGACGGCGGGATCGAGCCCCGGCTCGCGGAAGAGGACGAGCGAGAGGTTGTCCTTGCCCCCACGCTCGTTGGCCAGACTGACGAAACTGTCCGCCGCAGCCTGGAGTGTCGGCTCCCCCATCACGACGTCGCGGATGTCCTCGGTGGTGACCGATGCGTCCTTGATTCGGTCGGAGACCGACTCCTGGTCCGCTGCCTCGCGGTACTCTCGGTGGAGCTCGGTCGCTCCCGTGAAGGCGTCTGTCAGGCCGTCGCTCGCCAGCAATATCACGTCGTCGCCGAACAGTGGCACGCTCGCCGAGTCGACCTCGACGGTGCTGGTCCGGGCATCCTCGCTCGGGGGGCCACCCAGGGCACGCGTTATCCGATTCCCCTGCTCGTGGACGAGTGCCTCGACCTCGTCGATGGCGCCTTGCTGGAGGAGGTGCTGGACCTCGCTGTGGTCCCGCGTCAGCGTCGTCACGCGCTGGTCGGGCGGCCGGTCCTCGCCGACGTTGACCACGTATGCCCGGCTGTCGCCAACCCAGGCGTAGTGGAGGCGATCACCGACGACAAGCGCGGCGACAACCGTCGAATAGGCCTCCTGGAGACTGAGGTCGCCGATCACTTCCAGTAGCCGGGCGTGGGCGCCCTGGATGGCCGTCTCCAGATAGCGATGGACGGCATCGTCTGGGGCGTCCGCGAGCGGATCGGTGACGGCCGCGGTGTTCAGTTCGGGCCGGCCGACCCCGTCGCTCTCGACAGCGTCGATCACATCGGTGAGCTGCCGGTCGGACCAGAGACGGTCGGTGAGCCGGCGGGTCACCTCGACGGTCGCGACGTAGGAGGCGACGTCGCCTGCCAGTGATCCGCCCGCGCCGTCCGCGACGACGAAGACGCCACTCGTGCGATGCCGGTCCTGGTGGCCGTCCTCGAGGAGGTTGACCGCGACGCTGTCCTCGTTGATGCGGCCCTGCTGGCGTTTCCGCCTCCCGACGTCGAGTGCGGTCGCGTAGTTCATGCCTCGCCCTCGAACCGGAGCCAGATGGGGTACTCAGGGTGGACCAGGGCGATCTCGTCACCCGGTTCGAGCACACGTTCCTCCGGGGGCATTTCGCCGTCCTCGCTCGGGTCATCGCCCTTCTCCACGAGGCGATCCCGCCCGTACTCCGAGAGCACGCGGTCCCACCCATCGCCGTCACGGATCCACGTCCCATTCAGGCTGTGGTCCTGGAGTACCCACGTTCCGTCGTGTCGCTGGTCGAACTCTACCTGGACGGCGGAGATGTACTTGTCCGGGTCCTCGAGCGCGATGGCTGGCTGAGGGCCGTCGGCGCCCTGCCGACCCATGGTGTCGCCGGGGTAGATCTCGTACTCCTCCCCCGTCTTCAGGTTGACGAACGTCGCGAGGTCGGGGGGGTCCGGGGACCGCGCCTCGAGGACGCGCGCGAGGACGGTCGCGTTGCGATACCGGTCGTCCTTGTGCTTCTGGGTGGACTTTTCGATAATCAATGCGAGGTACTCTGGCGTGGCCCGGGTGCCCGGGAAGTCGCGGGGATCGACGGCGTCCTTCCGGACGCCGCTGCCCGAGAGCATGAACATCAGGAGCTTGCCGATGGAGTAGACGTCCGACCACGGCCCCTGCCGGTACCCGACGAGCTCCGGGTCGTTGTTCAGTTCCGGCGGTTTGTAGACCGGGTTCGGGATGACGGTCCCCGAGGTTCCGGAGCCATCGCCCGCGCGCTGGGCCTCGAACCCCTTTGCGGTATTGAAGTCGATGAGGATCGGCCAGAGATCCTCCTGCAACATCACGTTATCCGGCTTCAGGTCGCGGTAGATCAGTCCGTTCCGGTGGAGGAAGGACATCGCCTCACAGAGTGCGATGCCCACCCGGCGGAGGTCCTCCGGGTCGGTGATTCCGTTGCGGCGCTCGACCGCATCGAGCATCACTTCGCCCTCGATGAACCCCACGACAATGAAGAGGGTGTCCCCCTGGACCACGCTGTCCAGGAGCTCCATCACGTGTGGGTGCCCACCGGCCTCCCGGATGCCCTCGAGAATCTCGAGTTCGCTCTGCAGGCTTTCTTTGACGATCGCCGGATCGTTCGCGGAGTCGTAGTTCGGGGCCTTGATGGCCACCCTGTCACCGGTCTCCTCGTCGAGGCCCTTCCAGACCGTCGATATACCGCCTTTTCCCAGGAACTCCTCGAGCCGGAAGCGGTCGCCCACGATGTCGCCTTCAGATGGTGTCCAGTCCATTCACTCACCGCTCCTCGGACTCATTTATGATGGTCGTCTCGTACTTCGTCTCGCGGTCTCCGCTCTCGGCTTCCTTGATCATGGTACCCCACCTCGAGACGGTCTCGTCGTCCACGAACTCGCTGACGTCCATCACGTCGGTCCGACGAATCCGGGTCCCCTCGTCCCCGAGACCCGAGCCTTGTTGCCGGGCTTCATCAGGTGTCCGGCCGCGGATCTGGGTGTCCTCCTCACCGGCTTCCTCGGCTGGAGAGTCCTCGCCCGGCGTGCGACCGCGGATCTGGGTGTCATCCTCGCCGGCCTCCTCGGCTGGAGAGTCCTCGCCCGGCGTGCGACCGCGGATCTGGGTGTC
>JAZKTI010000029.1:0-15764 GCA_036625635.1 Haloarculaceae archaeon | reverse complement strand
CAGCGGATGAGCCAAGCACTCTCGGTGGACAGCGGATGAGCCAAGCACTCTCGGTGGACAGCGGATGAGCCAAGCACTCTCGGTCGACAGCGGATGAGTTGAGGCTTCCTGGCTGAACCCGGCTGAGCGCCGCCCTCGAGGTCGAGGCCGGGTAAACTGCTTGGTGACTGCCGCCTCTCACTCCCCGCCCTCAGGCCGGGCTCGGCCTCGATCAATGGGATCTCTCCGGACTGGCTTCACGCGGTTTTCGGTCTTGCTTCCACCGGCCCCTCTTTCGGGGCCTCCTGGGCTCAGCGTCCTCGGACTGGGCCACCCTTGCCGGCATCGAGAGGTCCTCCTGGCAGTACCGAATGCGACGTTGTTCGAGTGCGCCTTGCCCTCCAATCTCCATCGGAAAACTGCCAACATGCGCCCCTCTCTCACTCTCTCACTCTCTCACTCTCACTCACTCTCTCACTCTCCCTCACTCTCTCTCTCACTCTCTCACTCTCTCACTCACTCTCTCACTCGACGACGACAATCCGGGGTGAATTGCCATCGGGCGCAGATGCTGCGCCTCCACTTCTCGATCCCTCTCCCGTGACTGGGACCGGGGGGGGGTGGACCCGGTTCCGACCCCGCAGCGCTAGACCGCAGTCCCTGGACCACCTGCAGGACTTTGATCCCCGACGCAGATATATTTATTATCTTATTATTATATTGAACTATGTGTTATCATACTATAGTAGTAATTCTATAATTCCTACTCGCGGGCCCCTCCACCGCCGCCGTCGGGGTGGTCGGACATCTTCCGATCCGATCGGGCCCACTCCAGTAGCCTGAAGAGCCTCGTCTCCGTGGAGCCGACTGTCATGGACACTCGGCGACTTTTCGAATTGGTGCTGCACTACGTGGCGATGCTTGTGCTGGCACTGCTGGGGGCTGGCATGGTCCGTCTCGCTCTCCCGGGGGCTTCGCCCCTCGTGACCCTGCCCGCGGTGCTAGTCATCGTGTTCCTCTACCCCTTCGCCGTCAGGCGCGTCGGATACGCTCCCGAGTCCTGGGAATGAGGGAGACCATCCGGTCCGCGTCCGGACCGGCGGGGGGGGGGGAATCACACAGCTCGACTGGAGCGATCTTCTGGCGGACCGGCGCGCGCGAGGAAGCGAATGTCCGCACCTGGCCCTCCGCAGGGGGTAGATCCATGTCATTGACGACCATCCTGCGCGGTCGGTCGCTGGCCGAGCAGGTCCGCGCGCGACCGGCGGACCTGGCGGACTGGGCGGACCTGGCGGACTGGGCGGATCTGGCGGATCTGGCGGCCCACGGGGACGGGCCGCTGCCGCTCGCTTTCATCCAGCCGACGGTCGTCGACGTGACCGCGCGTGGCCCAGGCGTCGTCCGTTCACCGATGGGCGAGCCCCGAGTGACGGAGACCGACTCACAGCGTCTCGCCAGGTCTGGCACCTCTCCATCGGGGACGGGGACTTGGCGGGATGACCGGCCTCAGGAGGTGGGCTGGTCGGAGTCGTTCGGCCGCCCGGCCAGCCGCCAGATGGCCTGGTAGAGCGTCCAAGCGTCGCAGTCACACCGGTCTGCGAGGTCCCTGGCGGCCTCGAGGTAGGTCCGGTAGTCCTCGGCCGTCGCCGGGGAGGGATAGGGGTCCGAGAGCGCGCCGATGTCCTCCAGCACGCCCCACTCTCGTTCGCCGACGACGAGGAAGGATTCGGGGTCGATGAACTGGAGGAAGGCGGTCGCGACGGGCAGGTCGACCCCGTCGAGCCTCGTCAGACTGTCGAGTCGTTCCTCGAGGTCCTCCGTCGTCGCTGCGGCCACGATAGCGTCCCTGACGGCCTCGAACTCGTTCTCGTCGAAGGCGTCTTCGGCGGCGCGTCGCTCGGCGTTCGGGACGGCACCCAGGAACCGCCGGTAGTACCAGCGAACGACCCAGATGGCGTCCCGCCAGCCGAACTCGCCGCCACGGAACGTCGCCGGGAGCATCTCCACGTGGTCGGACTCGACCGCCGCGAGGGGTTCCTCGGCCCGATACTCGGCGGCGAGGTCCGCTACTCTCGTTGGCCCGATGTCCATGCTGGTCGCCGGTTCGGTCCACGGAGCCGTAACCGTTGGGACCGCAGCACTCCTATCAGGGACGACCCGTGGGCGAAGATTCGCCGAAGGTTGCAGGGCGGACGACCCCGGTCGCAACCCGCTGCTGGTGTAGGACCTTTCGTCTCCTGGCCTATTTCTGAGAAAGATTCTTGCCCGTGGCGAAACTTCTCACTATCGTATGTACGAGACGGCTATGCACACGACGGGAGGGGCCTGAATGTCTAGTGACGGCGAGGAACCGGTCAAGACGATCTGTCCGTACTGTGGCGTCGGGTGTGGGATCTCGGTCGCACCCGGCGACGAACCCGGAGACATGCAGTTCCGCCCCTGGGCGGACGCACCGGTCAACGAGGGCCGGATCTGCATCAAGGGTGGGGCCGCGACGGAGGTCGTCGACCACGAGGACCGCCTCACAGACCCGCTGATCAGGGAGGACGGCGAGTTCCGCGAGGCCAGCTGGGAGGAGGCGTACTCGCGGATCCTCGACGAACTCGAGCGCATCCGCGAGGAGCACGGTCCCGACGCGATGGGCTTTTTCGGCTCTTCGAAGACGATGAACGAGGAGAACTACCTCCTCCAGAAGCTCGCACGCCGCTACGGCACGAACAACGTCGACAACTGTACGCGCATGTGTCACGCCTCGACGGTCTGGGCGCTCCGGACCTCGCTCGGTGCCGGGGCGATGACCAACAGCATGGAGGACCTCGAGGAGGCCGCGGACGTCTTCTGGATCCACGGCGCGAACCCCGGCGAGCAGCACCCGATCGCCAACAGCCAGTACTTCCGCCAGGCCGTTCTCGAGGGCGCGACCGTGATCCAGGTCGACCCCCACGCGAACAAGACGACGCGGTCGTTCGAGATCGAGGAGACCGACCGCCACATGTACCTCCAGGTCGAGCCCGGTGCCGACATCCCGCTGTTGAACGCGGTCATCAAGACGGTCCTGGAGAACGGCTGGATCGACGAGGAGTTCATCGCGGAGCGGACCGAGGGCTTCGAGGACCTGAAGGAGACCCTCGAGGGCTTCGACAAGGAGGAAGCCGCCGAGGAGTGTGGCGTCCCACTCGAGGACATCGAACGCGCCGCAGAGAAGTACGCGATGGCAAATAACGCGGCCATCTTCACCGGCATGGGGATGAGCCAGCACACCTGCGGCGTCGACAACGTCCAGAACGAGATCAATCTCGCGCTGATCACCGGCAACCTCGGCCGGCCCGGCACGGGCGTGAATCCCCTCCGGGGCCAGAACAACGTCCAGGGCACCTCCGACGTCGGCGCGATGCCAAACGTCCTCCCGGGCTACCAACTGGTCGACGACGACGAGGCCCGAGAGAGCGTCGAGGAGGTCTGGGGCTTCGAGGTCCCCGACGAACCCGGGTTGACGAACGTCGAGATCTCACACGAGGCCGGTGAGTCGGTCCACGGCCTGTACATCATGGGCGAGAACCCCGTGATGAGCGAACCCGACGGCAACCGCGTCGAGGAGCGCCTCGACGAACTCGAGTTCATGGTCGTCCAGGACATCTTCATGACCGAGACCGCCGAGCACGCCGACGTGATCCTCCCGGCGACGACCTGGGCAGAGCGCGGCGGCACGGTCACGAACACCGACCGGCGCGTCCAGCGAATGCGGCCGGTCGATAAGGTCCACGAGAACACCAAACACGACCTCGATATCCTGATCGAGGTCGGGACCCGCCTGTTCGGTGACGAGTTCGACTTCGCGGACGTCGAGGAGGTCTTCGAGGAACTCCGGGAGGTCTGTCCGATCTACCACGGGATGACCTACGACATCCTCGGCGAGGAGGGGGTCCACTGGCCCTGCTACGAGCCGGGCGACGAGGGCGACCCGTACCTCTACGCCGAGTCCTTCGACACAGAGAGCGGCCTCGGACAGATCGAGGGCGTCGTCCATCAGCCACCCAAGGAGACGCCCGACGAGGACTATCCGCTGATCCTCACGACCGCGCGACTCGAGGAACACTACAACACGGGGACGATGAGCCGTCGATCGCCGACGCTCAACCGCCAGCACCCCGAGAACTTCGTCGACATCCACCCGAACGACGCCGAGCGCTACGGCGTCGAGGACGGCGACGACGTGACGATCAGGTCCCGCCGCGGCGAGATCACCCTGAAGGCACAGGTCACCGAGGACATCAAGGAGGGCTCCATCTGGACGACGCCCCACTTCGCGGCGGCCTCCGCGAACAGTCTGACCAACGACGTTCTCGACGAGCGCGCCAAGATTCCCGAGTACAAGGCCGCCGCCGCCGAGATCGAGGTCGGCGTCGAACCGGCCGAGACCGACGCCCCGGCTGACGACTGACCGGGTTTCCCAGGCCCGAGCATCTCAGTTTCTCGTCGTTGGTTGGGACATTGAACCCGGCGAGAATACGGCGAAAGACGACGGGAGGAGTTAGTCCGGGTCCACGTCGTCGAGGATCATCCGCTGAAACGCGAGGCGGATGCGTTTCATTCCACTGTCGTCGAGCCGGGTATGTTGACCGGCAATGTCGTTCGATTCGACGTTGAACGTCCCCCAGGGCGTAATCACAGAGTCGTTCGTGAGCGACGGTTCGCTGGGCACAGTCTGGTCTTTCGGAAGCGGAACGGTCCAGTCGTGTGATGCATACTTGCCCGTCGAATCTTTCGTAATCGTGACGAGCGAGTAGATACGACCGACGTTGGGGTGGTTCGGGGTTTTCATCCCGTCAATGACGACTGCGGACCGGGTTCCAGACGCGTCGTATGGATCGTACGCGAGATTGATCACGTCTCGTTGACGAAGCGCAATCATACGGTATATTCTAGACAACTGGTATAAAAACTCGGACCGTTGCCCGGCCCGGGCCAATCCTCGGCGTCAGTTGTCGGCTACGCTCTCGTCAATCTCCGCCAGTTCCTCCCGGATCTCGGCATCGGAGAGCGACCACGATTCGGTGCCACTCGGTTCATCTGCGAGGTCCGTCTCGTCAGCGGCGGCGGTCTTCTGGGCCATGTCCTGCTGGTGGGCACTCCCGAGAGCGCGGCGTGCTGCGGCGGCGGTATCGTCGTCCTGTGGGAGGTAGTAGTACCCGTTCTCGCTACTGGCCGCGCCCATTTCGGCGAGGCGGCGACAAACGGTCGGAGCGTTGTCAGCAGGGATGTCCGCGCGAGTGGCGATCTCCTTCGGCTTGAAGGCCAGTTTGGGGTTCGTGACCAGTACGCGGAGCACGTCTGCCTTCTGTGTTCCCGGGGAGATCGAGAACCCAGCCTCCAGCTGCGCTTCGAGGTCGGCGATTTTCACGACCACTGTTGTTCTGTGTTCTTCTTTGTTTGCGACTGTTCTTAATTGTTGCTACCGCAGTCGTGTTCTGAGTACCCCAGTCGAGACTTCCGTCGTGCTGCATCCACCCCCGTATACGGCCAATGGGACCGCTCGCCCTGCAATCGAACCGGTACGGCCGTTTTTCCCACAATTGTGCTGTAGTCGGTATCCCCCGTTTCGCTTCGTTTCGAGACCAGTCCTCAACCTTTGTAACCGGGCAGGGCTGTGAGGACGTCCCCGAGGGACTCCGTCCGCTCCCGGAGCACCTCCACGGCTGGCTTTTCGAGCCGCTCCTCGTTCCCCGCGAGGACGACCCGCTGCACGCCGACGGGCAGGAACCGAAGACCGAGCCGCTCCGCGGTCGCCCGGAGCGCGACGCCCACGTCTGCACGGCCGGCCTCGACGCGCCGGGCCGGGCTCTCGATGCCGGCCGTCTCCATCCCACCGAGCGAGTCCGGGTCCAATCCCGTTCCCTCGGCGGCGCGATCCACGGCAGCCCGCAGCCCCAGGTCGCGGTTGACAGTGGCGGCCCGGAGATCGTCGTCGGCGAGAAGGGCCAGTGGATCGGGGTCGCTTCGATCGACATCGGAATCCAGCACGACACCCCACTCGCGGGTCCAGGCCGCGAGTTCGACGCCAGGGAATTCGACGTCCAGGTGCTCCTCGGTCACGACGCCGACGTCGGCGACGTCGTCCCGGAGCCAGCGCCGACCGGCCCGGCTCCCGTCGGGCAGGAACCGGGCCCGTTCGACGCCGTCGAGGAGCGCCGTCGCCGCCGGGTCGCTCTCGCCGACCGCGAGGACGGACGGGGGCCGGGCGTCGGCCGAGAACAGTTCGACGGTCACCTCGCTGCCGGCCGCCAGCCGTCGGGTGTCTGCGCCCATGTCGATCACGCCGTCGGCGGCCGCGAGCGTCGTCGTCGCGCCGCTACCCCTGTCGGCGGGGTAGACGACGACGTCGTTCCCCTCCCCGTCGCGGACGAGTCCGACCGGGAGCGCCCGCCGCCGTCCCTCGTCGAATCGCTCGTCGACGGCGAGTCGGCCCCGCTCCGTCACCGACCGGTCGGCCTCGAAGCCGGCCGCCCGCCGCAGCCTGGGGGCGACGAGCAGCCGGAACAGCGTGAGCGCGGAGGTGGGGTATCCGGGCAGGCCCACGTAGGGCGTCCCGTCGACCCGGCCGACGATGGTCGGTTTGCCGGGCTTGAGCGAGACGCCGTGGACGAGGAGGTCGCCGACGTCGTCGACGACGCGGTAGAGGAGGTCGGCCCCACTGGCGCTGGTCGATCCCGCCGAGAGGACCAGATCACACTCTGCGGCCGCCCGCTCGACGACCTCGATCATCGCGTCGCGGTCGTCGGCCACGCGGGTGTACCGGGCCGGCTCGCCCCCGGCCTCCGCGACACCCGTCGCGATGGTCTCTGTGTTCACGTCGTAGATCTGGCCCCGCTCGTGGTCGAGGTCGGACCCGGGCTGGACGAGTTCCTCCCCGGTCGCGATCACGGCGACGCGTGGCCGATCCCGGACTGCGATCTGGTTCCGGCCCAGCGCCGCCAGCAGCCCGACGGTTCGTGGCGTGAGGCGGACGCCAGCCCCCAGGGCGCGGTCGCCGGCGGCGATGTCCGCGCCCGCGGCCATGACGTTGCCCCCCGGGGGGACCGCCCGCCTGATCTCGACGTCGTCGCCGCGCTCGCTCGTGTCCTCGACCATGACCACCGCGTCGGCACCCGGTGGCAGGACGGCACCGGTTGCGATCTCGATTGCCTCGCCCCCTTCGACCCCGGTCGCCGGGTGCTCGCCCGCTTCGACCAGTCCCACGACGGGGAGGGTGACGGGGCTTACCTCTCCGGCCTCAGCGATGTCGGCCGCCCGGACCGCGTAGCCGTCGACGCTCGCGCGATCGAACCCAGGGACGTCGAGGTCGGCGTCGACGGGCTCGGCGAGGACCCGACCGCCAGCGACTCCGATGTCCACGGTCTCGGTCCCGCCGGCGACGTCCAGCCCGGCCAGGATCTCCCGCGCCCGATCCAGACTCACCAGTTCCCGCATCTCCTTGCGTTCGCCCATGGGTGGTCCAGGAGGGCTGTGGGCAAAAGGCTACACGCTCGCGGTTCGGCTAGCAACCCAGTATTCATGTCCCTCCCGATCCTCACACCGGAAGATGGACTCCGAGGGCGGCGGGGACATCGAGGGGGAAGTAACCCGCGTCGAGGCCGTCACGTACCTCGAAGGCGCCGTCGGTCACGCCGTGGGGAGTTTGCTGTTTGCCGCCGTGGGGATCTACATCTGGTTCACCGGCGACCCGGCCTTCGCGGCCCTGGTGATCGCGATCGGCTTCCTCCTGTCGGGCAACGGCCTCTCGCTGTGGGCCTGGTCCCGGTTGCAGACGTACGTCGCCTCCCAGAGGGCCACACCCGAGCCGGACGAGGTGACCAGATCGCTCAAGGTCGACCCGATATCGCAGAACTCCCTCCTCACGGTGAAGACTGGCGCCGTCATCGTCCCGTCGCTGGCCGGCTTCCTCCTGCTGGCGCTGGGAGCGGTTTACCTTCTGGGCGTCGCCCTCGCCAGCTATCTGTTCGTCGCGATTCTGCTCCTCGGGAACGTCACTGCCATTGCGAACGCGGTCCGCGGGTAGCGACGCCGACGGGCGCAACCCGTCGGCGCACTCGTCGGGCATCGTGTAGTCGCCGAAGTCCTCGACGGTGCCGACCGGCGGGGCTCCGACCGTGAGCCAGGTCCGTTCCTCGTCGCTCTCGTTCAGGACCCACCTGGCCGGGTCGGGGCCGACGCGCACGACCCTGCCCGGTGCCACCTCCTGGGTCTCCCCGTCGATTTCGACGCGACCGCCGTCGAGTGCGCCGTAGACCTCCTCCTGTCGGACGTGGGCGTGTCCGACCGTCGCCTGACCCGGTTCGAGGATCACGGCGTTCACCTGCATCTCCGTACAGCCCAGGGCCCCGGTCAGTTTCCGGTGGGGGAATCCCGACTCCGGGAACCCGCTCACGGAGGACCGCCGCGAGGTCGACGGTTGCAGCCGCGTCGGTTTCGGGCACACCCCGAGGATCGACCCCGAATGACACAACAGGCCATCGCCGCTATCGAGTATCCCGTCCCCGTCGGGAGCGACCCCCACGCGGTGTCGGCACTCATGGGCGGCCCAGAGGGCCCCATCTCAACACCCGTGGAGGCGCTCTCGCGGCAGCGTGACCCAGACTTCGTCGCCGGCCCTGGGTGGCACGTCGTCATAGGCCTCGATGGCGACGTCGTCGACCGTCACCGTCACGCGACACGTCGCGTCCTCGCGCACGACCCGCTCGACGGTCCCCCGGATGTCCCCCGCCTCGCCGTCGACGCGGACCGCCTCCGGTCGGATCGCGAGCGACCCTTCGGTCGGCACCTCGCCGTTCAGGGCCGACCGCAGCGAGGGCGCCGCCCCGAGGTCGATCACATTCGAGCCAGTGAAGTCCGCGACCATCGGGGAGGCCGGCCGCTCGAAGACCGCTTCCGGGGCCCCGGTCTGGACGATCTCGCCGTCGTTCATGACGGCGATCCGGTCGGCGATCGCCCTGGCTGTCGTCCGGTTGTGGGTGACGTAGACCGTCGTGACGTCGGCCAGCACGCCGGTCAGATCGTCCCGGAGCGACCGGCGGGTCGGGACGTCCAGCGAGGCCAGCGGTTCGTCGAGCAGCATCACCCGGGGTCGGATCACGAGCGAGCGCGCCAGTGCGACGCGCTGTTTCTCGCCGCCCGAGAGCGTCGGGGGATACCGATCGGCGAGGTCGGCGACCCCGAGTTCCCCGAGCAGGGCCTCCGGATCCCGGGTGTCCTCGTGGTAGGGGAGTCCGTACTCGACGTTCTCGCGGACGGAGAGGTGCGGGAAGAGGGCGTAGTCCTGGAAGACGAAGCCGAAGTCCCGTCGTTCGGGCGGGCGGTCGGTGACGTCGGTCCCGTGCGCGGCGACGGCGCCGTCGTGGCCGTGGAGGCCGGCGATACACTCGAGGAGGAGCGTCTTGCCGCTCCCGCTGGGTCCCAGGACGACGAGGGTCTCTCCCCGTCCGACGGTGAACCCGGCGTCGACCGCGAACGCCTCGGCGCCCTCGGCCGCGAAGGCGGCCGCGACGTCGACCTCGAGACTCATGGGGGGACCTCCCCGAGGACGCCGTCGCGGTCTGTCAGGTAGCGAACGACGAGGAATATCAGGGCCGAAACGGCGAGCAAGAGGAACGCGACTGCGCCGCTCTCGTCGAGGCCACCCTGGAGGTACGTGTTGTACACGAACACCGGGGCGTGCTGGGCGGTGACGTGCTCGCCGGCGAGGGGGTAGAAGAAGGAGACGCTGTAGGCGACGACGGCGACGGCGCCGAACTCCGAGACAGCCCTGGCCCAGGCGAGGATGCCGCCGGTGATCATCCCCCGCGTCGCCAGTGGCGCGGTCACGCGCCGGAAGGTCTGCCAGCGGGAGGCGCCGTGAATCCGGGAGGCGTACTCGAGGCGGTCGTCGATCGCCTCGAACGATTCCCGGGCGGTGTTCACGGCGTAGGGTGCCGAGACGAAGGTCATCGCGAGGATCAGGCCGGTCATCGATCCGAGCACCGACAGGGCGGGGAAGGCACCGCCCTCCCCGAACCCGAAGAGGATGATGATTCCGGCGACGGAGTGGGGGACCACGAGGGGAAGATCCACGAGGCTCTCCACGAACTGCTGGCCGGTAAAGCCCTTCGCGAGCAGGTGGGCGAGCGGGACCCCCAGCAGGAGGCTGAGAACCGCCGCGAGCAATGGGCCGTAGACCCCCAGGTACAGGACCCGGTGGACGTCCGGGTCGGTCGCCTTGTCGACGATGAGATCCGGGCTCTGGCGGGCGACGAAGAGGAACAGCGGGAGACCGAGCGCGACGGTCAAAAGCGCGCCGACGCCGGCCGTCGCGACGGTGAAGCCGCCCTCATCGGTGGTCACGACGGCCGCCGCGGTTCCGAGGACGGCATAGCCCAGGTAGAGCCAGGGCACGCCCCCGGTCGGAATGCCGAGTCCCACGGCGACGTCGAGGAGGTGGCTGAGTGTGCCGACGGCGACGCCCAGCAGGACGGTCGCCACCGCGGCGACCCCCTGGCCGGCGAGGAAGACGGGGAGCGCCCCGAGCGGGGACCGCTCGCTCTCGTAGTAGAAGGCCGTCCCGATCACGCTCACCACGATGAAGTACGCGTACCAGGTCGGCCGGTCTGCGAGGGAGGCACCGGCCAGTGCCACGCCCTGAACGAGGAGGAAGCCGACGACCGTCGCTCCTCGACCGATCGTGGGGTGGGATCTCCGGGTCCGTGTCTCGGTTGCCATGGGTCCGTGGGACTTGACTCTGTCCTGCCGATCGTCTGTCCGTTCGGTTCGTCGGTCCGGAAGTGGGTTAGAGCTCCAGTGGCCCGAGCGCGCGTTTCGGGTCGGCGACGTCGAGGACCCGGTCCGGGACGCTCGTTGCTGCACTCGCCGGAACGACGATCGGGTCGACCGGCACGAGCCCCCGAGCCTCGAGGATCGACCGGCCGGGATCGGTGGCGAAGTACTCCACCCACTGGGCGCCCCGGCCGGGTGCGTTCGCGACGCCGGGGACGGTACTCCCGTACGCGATCGGTGCACCGCTGAACGACCCGCTGTCTGTCTCGACCGTCGCCGTCGCGTAGTGCTCGGCGTACTCGCTACTGGCCTTCGAGAGGTCGACCTCGGGCTGGAGGTCGACGAAGGGCATGTCGGACGTGCTCGAGATGGACTGGTAGTAGAAGACGTAGTCCAGTTCGCCGCTCGCGAGCTGTCCCTCCAGGTTGGTTTCCGTGCCGGTCGGCACCGTGGAGTTCTCCCGGAGCTGCTGGTAGGTCGCCTCGTCGTAGAGGCGCTCGCCCTCGAATTCGGTCGCTCCCAGTTGCTGGGCCATCACCGCGCGGTAGCCGCCCGGGTCGACGGCGGGGTCGGAGTGGCCGATCGTCACGCCGTCGCGGCCGAGGACCTCCCACCAGTTGTCCGTCGAGATGTCGCCCGCACCCGGGGAATCCTCCCGGTACTGGATCGACATCGAGTTCGTGGTGAAGATGGCGTACCAGTCGCCGTAGTCCGGGACGATGCGGTTGCGGATGAGCCGGAAGTCCGATACGCCGAGGACGTCCGCCTTCCGGCCCTGCTGGGTGATCTTCTGCGTCGACGCGACCGAGCCCTTGGCCTCTCGCGTAACGTCGACGTCGTACTCCTCCTCGAACTGGGGTTCGGCGGCGCTGAAGGGCGGTGCGAGGCTGCCCGCGTGGAAGATCGTCATCGAGTCGGCGAGATCGGAGCCGCCGCCCGTGGTCGTCCCCGAGCCGCCGTCCGACGGCGAACTGGTCGTCCCCGAGCCGCCGTCCGACGGCGAACTGGTCGTCCCCGAGCCGCCGTCCGACGGCGAGGTGGTCGGGTCCGAACCGCCGTCCGACGCCGAACTGCTCGTGTCCGAGCCGTCACCGCCACTCGAACAGCCGGCGAGACCGACCACGCTGGCGGCGCCGAGCCCCGCCAGGACGTCGCGACGACTGCGGAACGGGCTGCGGTCGGTCGTGTCTTGCCCCCGTTGTGTCATATACAACATAACGACCGACGTCTGCCGGTACCAAAAAAGCTCGCGTGCCATTCACCCGCTGCCGGTTCCGGCAGGATGGATTGACGGAGGACTGGCGGGGGATGGTCGCGTGGGGCCGGTTGCTTGCCGGCGGCCGTCCCGTCGGAGACGTCGGTCACAAGCGGGGCCGCGAGCGTGGGCCAGAATCGCCCCCCGGAGCACGATCACGTCCCCCGACACACGGCGGGGCAGGGGCTGGTGCCGCTCTCCGACCCGCTGGTCGCGATCCAACGGGGTGCGGGGCGCCCGGGCACCGACGGAGGAAGGGCGGAGTTACTCGGGCGCGTACTGGTCGTGGATCCGGTCCATCCGCGCCGCCATGACGAAGTCCGTCTTGTGGAGGCCGTCGATCTTGTGAGTCCACATTTCGATCGTCACCTCGCCCCACTCCAGGTGGATGTCCGGGTGGTGCCACTCCTCCTCGGCGAGTTCGCCCACTTCGTAGGTGAACTCGAGGGCGTCCCGGAAGTCCTCGAACGCGTAGGTCCCCTCCAGGTGGTGGCCGTCGACGACCTCCCACACCTCGTCGTCGAGGTCAGCGAGGAAGTCTACGTATTCTGAGGACTCGAGCGGTTCGTCCTCGGAGGTACACGCTTCACAGGGCTCGTCGGCGAGTAACTGGGGCATGGTTGCGGTACGGGGCGGCGCACGTTTGTGCGTTTTCCCCACTCACTGGGGTATAGCCTCGTCGTCGTTCGTCCTCGAGCCCCTTCTGGTGGTGATGCCATTCCCACAGATGGAACCCAGGGGCGGGCGGGGCGTCCGCCGGACAACCTCACCCTGGTGCCCTGAATGTCTTCAGCCGGAACCGGACGATGATCGGCTCGAGCACTTCGGGGTCGCCGGCCCAGGTGATGGTGACCTGGGTGAGCCGGTAGGAGGGTCCGACCGGCACGGTCTGCGTCGAGAGCTCCGCCCGCCAGCCGTCTCCCTTGACCGCGTTCTCGCCGGTGCGTTCGCCGCCGAGGTGTTCGAGATATCCAACCGCTGTCTCGAGGCTCAGTCCGCGAAACTGCCTGGTTTCGCGGAGCTCTCCGTGCTCGACGGTGCGCTCGACCGGTGGGAGCGCGTCCAGGCCAGCCGTCAGTCGTGAGGGAACCGGGTCGGTGGGGGAGGTGGTGGTGGGCATCGAGTCGACTGTCGGATCGCCGCCCTCGAAAGGACTGCTCTGGTTCTCGCTGGCCGGGAAGGGCCCGCTATCGACCGTGGACCGATGCCGGCTGCCGGGGCAGGCCCTGGGTCCGCTGTCAGGGCCACCAGTCCCAGCGTTCGACCGCGACCGCCTCGCCGGCGGCGTAGCCCTCGACGGCCTCGGGCACCACGACCCAACCGTCGGACAGGGTCGCCGAGGAGAGCACGCCGGCACCCGAGGTCCGGACCGGGGTCGCCTCTCCGTCGTCGACGCTCACGCGGGCGAACGTCCGCAGCCCCGGCTCGCTGTGAATCTTCCGCGCCAGGGTTGCGGGCGTCTCCGGTATCGGATCGGGGTCGAAGCCGCCGAGGTCGGCGACGGCCGGTCGCAAGAGTTGGGTGGCGACGACGAGACACGAGACCGGATACCCGGGGAGCATCAGCACGGGCGTCCCGTCGACGACCCCGAAGCCAGCCGGGTGGCCGGGCTGGATGGCGACGCCGTGGGTGTCGACCGAGCCACGCTCGCCGAGGACGCCCGGGAGCAGATCGCGGTCGCCGACGGAGGTCCCCCCGGTGGTCACAACGAGGTCGTGGTCGAGGTCTCGGTCGATGGCGGCGGCGAGGGAGTCGACGTCGTCGGTCACGACCGCCCGGTAGGTTGCCTCCCCGCCCCACCGCTCGACGAGGCCCGATGCCACCAGGCCGTTCGTCTCGACGACCTCGCCGGGTCCGGGTTCGGTGCCCGCCGACACGAGTTCCTCGCCGGTCGGGATGACGCTCACGCGGGGCGGCTCGAACACCTCGACGGACGTGTGCCCGGCCGAGCGGACGAGCCCGAGGTCCGCGGGCGTGAGGTGGTGGCCGGCGTCGTAGAGGTGCTGGCCGGCCTCGACGTCCTCGCCCACCGGTGCGACGTTCTCGCCGCTGGCGACGGTCGTCTCGACCTCGACGGTGTCGCCGATCTCTCGGGTGTCCTCGACCATCACGACGGCGTCGGCACCCGAGGGCAGGGCACTCCCGGTGTGGACGTCGACTGCCGACCGCGGTTCGACGTGATCCTCGGCGAGGTCGAGTGCCACCGGCGACCGTCCCGCCTGCTGGGTATCGGCAGCCTGGACCGCGTAGCCGTCCATCGCGGCACGTTCGTAGTGGGGCACTGCCCGCTGGGCCGTCACCGGGGTCGCGAGGACGGCGCCGGCGGCATCGGTGACCAGCCGGGTCTCCGTCCGACCGTGAGGGGATACCAGATCGCGGAATCGCTCGCTGGCGGTGGCGAGGTCGGTGACCTCGTCGAACTCCGATCCCGAGTGGTCGTGCATACGTGGGACTCGGGGCCCGGGCAGGAAAACCTGCTGTCCCACGGTCGGGGAGTGGTGGGGGCTCCGGTCCGAGCGCAGAACGCTGGATGGGGGCTCTCACGGTTGCCCCGGACGGTGCCCGCGGAGTGAAAGAGCCCGTCAGGCTATTGTCGAGGCACCGCGAAACCCGGTCGATGACGGCAACGGGAGCCGAGTCGGACGACGGCGTGGCCGTGAGCGGCGACCGGACCGTCGTGGTCGCGGACACGCCGCCGACGCGCGACCGGTTCGGGTGGGAGGACCGCGAGTTCGCCATCCACTGTCACTCCGGGCGGGTCATCGAGGCGCGCTGGCGAGGCGTGCCCCTCCTTCCGGTCTTCGAGGCAGCCGACGTCGCCCCCGAGACGACACACCTGCTGGTGACCGCCCACGACGGCTACCAGGTCTGCGTGTCGATCCTGGCAGCCCGGGAGGCACTGCTGGGATTCTACCGCGATGCCCTCCGGGTGAGGAACGGTGAGGGTGCCTCGCTTGGAACACCCCGGTTTCTCGCGACCGATCTCGACTCGACGGAGGCCGTTCGCGACGTCGACCGGGTCGAGGCCGTCAGCGTTCCCTCGGGCGCGACGCCCCTCGAGTACGCGACCGAGTGAGGACTCGACGACGGGCATCCGCGAGCGGTCGAGATCGGCCCAACGTTCGAACGCGAATGGGACCACTGGTTTTGGGTTCTCCAGCAACCGCACGGCATTCCTTCCCTGACCACGCCCTCCGGGAATCTGACACGCCACCCCACCCGGCCAGAAAGCCCTCACCTGCGTGCCGGCCTCCCGCACGTTATCCGGAGGCGGCGTACTGCGTCAGCAAAGAATCGACAGTGACCAGCGAATAGAAAGCCCCGTTCGCGCCGGTCGGGGGGCCTCACTCACGGCTCGCTACACTCGCCGTTCGCTCATCTCGAGGGCTCCCTTCGGTCGCCCTCGCAGTCGTTGCGCTCCTCGGGCCTCCGGCCCTGCGGTGTCGCCGAAACCGGAGGTGCCGGCTGCAAGCGGGACCTCCGGTCCCGCCCTGCTTACTTCGCCCGCCGTCCCGGACCATGGCCCCGTTCAGTCCCACCCGGATCGGTCATCCAGCCGGCCGCTATCTCGTGGATTGGGACACAAGCCACGGGTGGGACTGAAAGGGGACGACCGCTCGATCCGTCCCGGGCGACGCAGGCACGCGAACGAAGTGAGCGCGCGCAGCGACTGCGAGACTCGAGTGAAGCGAGAGTCTCGGGTTGAGCGAACGGGGAGCGGTGCGAC
>JAZKTI010000028.1:0-15785 GCA_036625635.1 Haloarculaceae archaeon | reverse complement strand
GATTGGTGAACGTGTACTCGGCGTCGTTCTTGACGGCCTCCATGAAGCCGTCGGTCACGCCGACGGAGATGTTGAAGTTCGAGAGGTGACCCTCGACGGCGTTCCGGAGGTGCTTGGGCACTCGTCCCTCGTCGTCGATGAGGTCCCGGGCCTCCTCGAGGGCCTCAGCGAAAGAGTTGTGGGTGAAGTCGTCTGGGTCGTCGAGCTTGAGGGTGTGGGCCAGCGAGACGTCCTTGTTCTTGGCGTGGATGAACTGGATGACGTCCGGGTGCGAGACCCGCATGACGCCCATCTGGGCCCCCCGGCGGGCGCCGCCCTGGGCGATCGTCTCGCAATTGTGGACGACGACGTCCTCAGCCACGTAGGTATGGGTGCCAGCGACTTCGGCGTTGTACACCGGTCCCTCGTATTCCACGGCCGCCACGGAGTCGATGGCGACGACATCCCGACCGTGGGCTTGCTTCGTACGGTCGCGTGCCGAGAAGTTTTCGGGCACTTCGCCGAACAGACATTCGAGCGGCGTCCCGAGTGCTGAACTGATGCTCGCACCGATTTCGTAGGTCGGGAGTCGGTCTTCGGGATCCCTGTCGTGACGGGAGAACAGAACGCCACACCGGAGTGCGGCCTGGAAGGCGAAGTCGATGATTTCCTCGTTTGCGAGCTTCAATTTGACACGTTGGCTCTCGCCCCGCTTCGCCAAGCGGCCATCGCCGGCGAAGAGGGCTTCGAGGACGCTGGCCTGCGTTTCCGGGGGTGCGGTCCAGAGTATGGCCGGAACTGTCTTCGTACTCGCTCCTGTTCCGAACACTCCATCGACGAACTCCGCGAAACTCGAGTGTTCGGCGTGGACGTGCATGGTATTGCGGTCCTCCACAGTCTCGACCCGCGAGGGAACACCGAACGATGCGAGCGATTCCTGTATTTCCGTGGCTGCCCCTCTCTCCTCACTATTGAGTGTGAACGTGACCTCGCTCGGCATGCCTCGACGATAGACGACACAACCCTCGGCGAGGTACCAGCCTGCGAGGGTTGCGAAGTCGTCGACGGGGACTTCGTCCTCGAATGCCCCCGGTCTCGTTCCCTTCGTTGCGCCGTAGTACTCACGATTGATAGTGACGCCGCCGTCGGTGAACACGAGCGGTCCAGTGGCGATGTCGTCGAGAGAGAGGGATGTATCGAGTTCGAGGTCGTTCTCCGAGGTGGTGTGGCCGAGAACGAGGAGATCGTCCTCCTGGAGGTCTCCTGCGTCTACCCACTCGTAGCCGTCGTCTCGAGCTACCTTGAACGGGTGTTCCTCTGTCGCACGAATCTCTCGATTGAGCCGTTCTGGTGTAATCTCGACGAGTTCCTCGTCGACTCGGCGTTCCATCGTCTCGACGACCGGCTGCCTGTTTCCGTCTTTGTCGACGACGAGGTCACCCTTCGAGACATCCTCGATGGGTCGTTGACCGTCCGGCGTCAGGACCCGGGTACCTGGCGGAAAGCACATCTGGTCGTAGGTCCGCATGAACGTGATCGGGCCGGAGGCAATGCCGCCGGTCGAGCCGACGGGGTCGCCGTACGGGCGTAATCGCCAGAAGGCATAGCCCATGCCACCCCCGCTCTGAAACACCTCCGCGGCCTCCTTCGCGGTCTGGTGGATGTCGTCGATCTGGTCCTCTGGCGAGTCGACGAAGCAGGCCGAGAGCTGCTGGAGTTCGTCGCCGGCGTTCATCAGCGTCGGCGAGTTCGGCATGAAGGCGAGTCGCTCCATGGCGTCCTGGAACTCCGCGGCGGTCGCCTCGACGTGCTCGCGGATGCCGGCGGGGAGTGTCGGGACCACTGTCTCGTAGGCGAACTTGTTGACGTTGTACACCGAGAGTTCGGTCTCGGCGTCGTCACCGACGGTGGTTCCCGACCCGAACACCTCGGCAGCCAGTTCGTCACGGCGCGGGTGATCTGGCTTGAGCTGGTCCGGCGTAACGGTCACGTCGACGTCGCGACGACGGGCCTCGAAGACCGATCCGGCGAGGGCGACGTTCCGCGCGACCCGTTCGAAGAGGTCCTCCTGTTGCTCGATCAGCTCGCCGTCCGCGCCCTTGCGGAGGTATCGCGCGGGGAGGATGTTCTGGTAGGCATTGTCGGTGAGGCGTTCCTCGAGCGTGTCGCCCTCGGTCCGTTTGATCGGTCGTTCGAGCTCGTCGGCGTCGAGCTCGGTGCTCACGCCCGGTCACCTCGGTTATTCGTCTGTCGGTACACCGGCCGTCGGAGGTAGGTTCCCAGTCCGTTCATCTGTTCCGTAATTCGTGTCACGTTTTGTATGTATTCATCGTTTTGTCCGTTGCGATACGACAGTGTCCCGCGATTTGTGACGTACGATCCCGATATTGGCAAACCGATATGTTTCCCGCGACTCGCGCAGTTCGCGGGCCGGCTCCTACGGACGTGAAACAGGGGTGGCCTGGTCTTAAGCCCATTCAGACCGTGGTGAAAGTGATCCACCAATCGTTGCATTCGCCAGATGGCGTGGCGAGCTGCAGCGGAACTGAAGGGGTCGTCGACCGGAATTCGCCCGCCCCACTGCCAATCCATCCCCTCGCTGTCTTGCGGTCTCATCGATTTGCGGGGTCTAGGTGGTCGAGCGGGATGTATCCAGCGGCGAGAGATTCGACGACCCACAGTGCCGTCCTGGCGAGTATCCCGGTGCCAGGAACCCTATGCCAACCGGCTGACTATTCCGCCCATGGACCCGTTTCTGGCGGCGGGGATCGCTGGACTTCCGTCCAAACTCGGGCTGGTGCTCGCCGCAGTGGCGATTCTCCTCGTCATACTTGCGGTCCGGACGCCTCTCTAATTCGCTGTCAGACTCGCCGTGGGTGCCCTCGGCGGCCTCTGGGTGCTCGGACAGTTCGCCGACATCCACATCGGGTCTTCGGGGCCCTCAGCCGGGAAACCACCGTGCTCTCGCCCAATCCGCACCCCTAATCTGCGACCGACTCGCTCGCGGGTTCTCCGGAGGTATTGCCGACGATCTCTTCGGATCGGACCTCCTCGCGGCCACCACCCGGAAGCGAGTCCCGGAACCGGGTTAGAACGTCCCGGGCCTCCCCGAGTTCCGTCTCTCCGTAAGCCCGGACCAGTGCGAGCGCGCGGCGGGCACGACGTTCCCGCCAGTGCTGTTGCCGGTTCCCGTAGGTCCGGAGGCCGCGGAGGAAGTCGATCTTCCGGAACTCCGGCCAGTAGGGTGTACAGAAGAACACTGCCGCCTCGTTCCCGTTGGCCTGCCAGGGCAGGAAGTTCGACGTCCGTTCGTCCCCGCCCGTGCGGACGATCAGGTCGACGTCTTGCGTCGGGCCCTCATAGAGCGCCTCCTCGACGGTCTCGACGTCGACCTCCTCGGGGTCGAGCTCGCCGGCGGCCACCTCGTGTCCGACGTCGCGAGCGGCGCCGAGGAGTTCGGCCCGGCCGCCGTATGCCAGCGCAACGTTGAGATGCAGGGCGTCGTACGCCTCAGTTCTGCGTTCGGCGTAATCGATGGCGTCACGGACCCTCGCCGGGAGTCGGTCCCGTTCACCGATGGCGCGTATGCGTACCTCGCTCTCGTGGACCCGGTCGGCGTCGGCGAACTTCCGGAGTTTCTCGACGACCAGGTCGAAGATGGCCTCCCGTTCCTCCCGAGGGCGATTGAAGTTCTCCGTAGAAAAGGCATACAACGTTACCTCCTGGATCCCGAGGTCGTCACACCACTCCAGTAGTGACTCTGTCGTTTCCGCTCCCGCGCGGTGCCCCTGGGTCGTTTCGGCTCCCCGCTCGTTGGCGTACCTGCGGTTGCCGTCCTGAATGACAGCCACGTGGGCCGGGGTTTCGTCAATTTCGCGATGGAGGACCCGTTCGTACGCGCGGACCGCCAGGTTCCGAAGCCGGCGTCGCATTGTCAGACTGGAAACAGGCCGCTGGCATGAGTCTTTTGGCACGCTCCACCGACGGCTCGCCGGATCGCTGGATCGGCGTGGTGAGGCCGGCGCCCCCGAACCGTGAGCCACATGCATTCGGCCCCCGAACTGGCGAGCATGTCGACCCCAGCGGCCGAGAATCTCCGGCGCCGGACCTACCAACTGCTCCAGCCGGGCGACATCGCCCTCGACGGCTGTATCGTCCACACCGGGTTCGAGGGAGCCGAGGACATCGCCATGCACCAGGCCACCGTCGAGATCGGCGAGAGGATCGCCGAGGCGACGGGCATCGACCCGGAGGAGACGTACGTCTACTCCGGCACGCAGGACGCCGAGTTCGCCTCGAACCAGCACCAGGGGCTCACGCTCGACGACGACGCGTTTGTCTGGGAATGCCAGCAGTTACTCCGCGATGGCTCGTTCGACCTCGTCTTCTATTTCGAAGCCAACGCCGACCTCGAGGGGCTGGTCGCGGACCTCCGTGCCGAGGGCTACCGGGTGACGCCGGTTCGCGGAGACGAAGCGCCCCCGGACGCGGAAGCCTGAATCGGCCACCGGACGAGGAAGCCTGAATCGGCCACCGAACGCGGAGTCCGGAATCGATACTAGATCTCTGTGTGGTATCCCGTCCGGTCGACCGGACGGAGCAGCCACATTGCGAGCCCCGCCGCGGCGAACAGACCGGCACCGACGAGGAACAGGGTGGACCAGCCGGCGACACCGACGACTGCGCTGGCGACGACGCCCGCGCCGAGGCCGCCCCAGAGCTTCGCGCTGTAGAGCAGGGCGTAGTTCTGGGAGGAGTGGGCGGGCCCGTAGTAATCGCCGACGAGTGCCGGAAAGACGGCGAAGATCGGCGTCCGGAAGACGGCCGCGGCCCCGAGAAGGACGGCGAAGACGATACCGGCGCCAGCTTCACCGGCCAGGACGCCGCCCCCGAGTGAGAGCCCTGCGATGACCATCCCCCCGCCTGCGACCGGGCGGTAGCCGAACCGATCGCTCGCGACCCCTCCAGCGAGGACCCCGCCGGCCTCTCCGATTGCCACCAGCGACGCAGCGAGGGTGGCCGCGCCCGCAGAGAGGCCCAGTTGGGCTGCGAAGGTGACCGTCTTCCCGATGATCACGAGCCCGACGAGGTTGTTCGCCAGGGCGACGGCATAGAGGAGCCAGAACTGCCAGGTCCGGACGGCCTCGCGCCAGGTTGCTCCCCAGGTCACGTCTGTCGGAACGCCCGACGCTGCGGATTCCTCGCCACGTGGGGTCCGGGCGATCGCTTCGTCGTCGCGGTCTCGCTCGTGTCCATGCCCCCCTCCTCCTCCTTCGCGGTCCTCTGGGCTACTCGTTCGGTCCTCGGCGTCCTGATCGGCAGGGACTGCAGTGTCGTCGTCCGGCCCTGGATCGCGGAGGACGAACGCGGCGACCAGCGCGCCGGTACCGACCAGGCCGCAGAGGGCCAACAGCGTCGCCTCGAAGGCGACGCCGACGCGACTCCTGATCACCGGGATCAGCAGGAAGCTGGTCCCGCCGAAGCTCATCGTCACCAGACCGGTCGCGAGGCCGCGACGGTCGGTGAACCACTTGACCGGCGTGTTGACGGCGACAGTATAGGCGATGCCGACGCCGATCCCGCCGACGGCCCAGGCCGCCAGAATACCCGGGAGTGATTCCAGGAGGGCCGTGCCGGCGAAGCCGGCGCCGAGCAGGACGGCCCCGGCGAGCATCGGGAGACGAGGCCCGTACCGGTCCCGGATCCAGCCAGCGGGGAACTGAGAGAGGGTCTGGGTGACGACGTAGACGGTAAAGACCGCACCGAGAGCGGGTTCGGGGGCGCCAAGCCGGAGGCTCAGGGGCTCCCGGAGCGTAGACCAGAGGAACTGGTAGGTCCCCGCCAGCCCCATCGCGAGTGCGGCGACGACCACGAGCCACCACCGGGAAGGGCTCGACAACCGCCGCCGGAGAGACATCACCGGAGTGACGCCCCGGGCGGGTATAAGGTGCCTGCTCACGGGGTCTGAAACGGGGAACACGGCGCCGGTCTACATCCCGTGCACGGAGAGGCAGGGAGATCCCGTGCACGGAGAGGCAGGCCCATCCCGTCAACGCCGAAGCAGACTGATATCGGGCGCGCCGAGGCAGACTGATATCGAGCGCCCCGATGCAGGAGCCTGTCCGGCCCTGATACCCGAACGAGCCACTGGGATCGGGACGGACCGCGGCTGGGAAATCAGGGTGAACTCGTCTGGGCTACCGGGCGATGGGGGGGGGGGGGGCGCCGCCCCCCCGCCCCAGCGGCGGAGGCCCGGTTTTGGGCTACGGATTGACCCGTATAAATCGGCCGGGGACCATCTTCGATACCTCGATAGTTTGGACAGCTTTTCATACACCCACGTTGTACCGGCATCACGAAGCTGCGGTCGTGATCAGAGACGAAGGTGAGACACCGTGACAGTTGGTTCGGGAACAATCTGTGGCGCCAGCGTATCCCACGAACGTGCGACCGTCGACGACCTCGGGGCGACGGGCGTGCAGAGCCAGCGCGATGCCGCGGCCGACCTCCTCGAGTCTCCGGGCGTCGACGAGGCCTTCGTGCTTCGCACCTGCAACCGGGTCGAGGGATACGTCGTGGCCGCCGACGAGACGACCGGCCGGCAGGCACTGGACCGGGTCGTCGGGGACGCGCCCGAGGACGCCGTCGCCAAGTTGGGCCACGAGGCGAGTCTCCGGCACCTCCTCCGGGTCGCCGCGGGCCTCGAGTCCGTGGTCGTCGGCGAGGATCAGATCCTCGGGCAGGTCCGTGACGCCTTCGAGGACGCCCGCGCAGTGGGCGCGGTCGGCCCGCTCCTCGAGGATGCCGTCACGAAAGCCATCCGGGTGGGCGAGCGCGCACGGACAGAGACCGCCATCAACGATGGCGTCCTCTCTCTGGCCAGTGCCGCCGTGACGATGGCCTCCGAGGAGACCCATCTCGAGGGTCCAACGGGGCTCGTCGTCGGGGCTGGCGAAATGGGCACTCTCGCCGCGAAGGCGCTTTCGAGGGTCGTCGACCGACTGCTCGTGGCAAACCGGACCGTTCCACAGGCCGCCCACGTTGTGGCCAACGTCGACGTAGCGGGAAGCGCGGTGGGCCTCGAGGACCTGTCCTCTGCCTTCGCCGCGGCCGACGTCGTCGTGACGGCAACCGGCGCCTCGACGCCGATCGTCGACGAGACCGACGTCGCCGGCGCCGGGGAGACCTTCGTGGTCGATCTCGGGCAACCGCGGGACCTCTCCTCGGCCGCCGCTGCCCACCCCGCGGTCACGTTCCGGGACCTCGACGCCCTGGAGTCGCTGACCGACGAGACGCGGCGTCAGCGCCAGGCCGCGGTCGGCGCTGTCGAGGAAATCGTCGACGAGGAACTCGGCCGCCTCAAGTCGCAGTACAAACGCAACCGTGCCGACCAGGTACTCTCGGCGATGTACGAGAGCGCCGAGGGAGTCAAAACCCGCGAGGTCGAAACCGCCCTCTCGAAACTCGACCTCGACGAGGACTCGCAGGCGGTCGTCGAAGCCATGGCCGACGCGATCGTCTCCAGCCTGCTCGCCCCGCCCACGAAGAGCCTGCGGGACGCCGCCGAGGAGGACGACTGGGAGACCATCCGAACCGCCCTCGAACTGTTCGACCCCGAATTCGGTCCGGATGCCGGTGACCGCGTGGGTGCCGGCCCGGCGGCCATCCCGGAGGACCTTCACGAGGAGTTCCAGACAGCGGTTTTCGACGATGCCAAGGACGACTGAGTTCGGTCCCGAGGGCGTTTCCGGGCCCGGAACTCCGTGGGGAAGATCACAGACACGGCCAGGGGACAGCAGCCACGGGACGTCGGGAGGCGATTTCAGTATAGCAGGTCGTCGTCGTTCTCGACCATGTAGAGGGTCCGGGCGGCGATGTTGACGCCGTGGTCGCCGACGCGCTCGAGGTCGCGGATGGTCAGTAACAGGCGATAGACGTCCTGCATGAGTTGTTCCGTCTGTTCCTCGTCGCCCACGTCCTCCCGCTCGATGAGGTCGCGCATGACGAGTTCTGACGCGTCCTCGCACCGCCGGTCGACCGCGTCGTCGCGGTCGGCGATGTCATAACACCGTTCGGCGTCCTCCTCGCCGTAGGCCTCCACCGCCTCCTCGACCATCGAAACCGTCTCGAGACCGATGGCGTTGATGTCGACCTCGGGAAGGGACTCCTGCTCGGCCTCGAGCGTGTAGTCGCCGAGGTTGACGGCCAGGTCCCCCACGCGCTCGAGATCGGTGATGATCTTGAAGCTGGCGGCGATAAATCGCAGGTCGCCGGCGACGGGCTGCTGGAGGGCGAGCAGGTCGATGCAGTCCTGCTCCAGATCGAGGTAGAGCTGGTTGACCTCGTGGTCCCCCTCGATGACCTCCCAGGCGAGATCCTCGTCTTTGTGCTCGAGGGCGTCCAGGGACTTCTGGAGCCGGTCGAGCACCAGTTCGCTCATGTACAGAACGTCTTCGCGGAGTTCCTGGAGCTTTGCCTGGTAACCTTCACGCGCCATTTGCGGCACCTCCGTCGGGATGGGTGTTGTAGCTTTGCCACGTCGTGAAGGTGGTACGACGGGACGAGATCGGTCTCGCCGGCCGGAGGCTGGCCGGGTCCAGGCTCGGCTGGCACGGGCGGAGAGAATGGTGCCGCCTGGCTGGAAGCCCGCCGACGGTGGGCTGGCTGGCCAGGACCGAGCGAGACGGGCACGAGCCGCCAGGGTCTTCGGGGACCGGCTGCTGGCCCATCGGGTGGCGACGCCGGCTCATCCGAACTTCCCCGTAATGTAGTCCTCGACGCGCTGACTCGCCGGGTTCTCGAAGATCTTGTCGGTCTCGTCGAACTCGACGAGTTCGCCGCCGGTGAGGAAAACGGCCGTCTTGTCCGAGATGCGGGCTGCCTGTTGCATATTGTGGGTGACGATGACGACGGTGTAGTCCTCCGCGAGGTTGGTGATGAGGTCCTCGATCTTCGACGTGGCGATTGGGTCCAGTGCCGAAGCCGGCTCGTCCATCAGGATGACCTGGGGGTCCACGGCGATGGCCCGCGCGATGCAGAGGCGTTGTTGCTGGCCGCCGGAGAGGTCGAGCGCGCTCTTGTCGAGCTGGTCTTTCACCTCGTCCCAGAGGGCAGCGTTCCGTAGTGCCGTCTCGACCCGCTCGTCGAGGTCGTCGTCGTCGCCCTGGATCCGCAGGCCGTAGGCGACGTTGTCGTAGATGCTCTTGGGGAACGGATTGGGCTGTTGGAACACCATGCCGATCTGACGGCGGAGCGCGACCGGGTCGACGTCGTCGTCGTAGACGTTCGTGCCTTCGAAGCGGAGTTCACCCTCCACGCGGGCGACGTCGATGAGGTCGTTCATCCGGTTGATACACCGGAGGAACGTGGACTTCCCACAGCCCGAGGGTCCGATGATAGCTGTGACCTGCTTCTCCGGGATTTCCATGTTGACGTCATCCAGGGCCTGGACGTCGCCGTAGTAGACGTCGAGGTGGCGAGATTCCAGGACTGTCCGGTCGTGGCCCGCCGTGGCTCCGGACCGGCCCTCGACGTCGACGGCCTGTTCGATCGTCGGGTCACCCGATGGGTCGGGAGTCGACCCGGTCGCGTCCGCCGTGCGGGATTCGGTGGCGTCGTACGTACCGCTCCGATGAGCGTCGATTCGTTCCCCGGCCTCGGTCGTCTCTGTGTCGGTGCGATCGTCAGCGCCTGACGTATCGTTTCGTTTCATTGTCATGCCTCCCGCTGGTACTTGTTCCGGATGATGATCGCCGTCCCGTTCATGATCAACAGCACCGCCAGTAGCGTCACGACGCCGGCCGCCAGCACCCCGTGGCGGATCTCCGGGCTGAGGTTCGTCGACCAGGCGTAGATCTGGCGAGGCATCGCCGGCAACTGGTCGTAGAAGCCGTCCGGCGCCAGTCTGACCGAGGACGCGGCACCGATCATCAGGAGGGGAGCGGTCTCCCCGATGGCGCGTCCCACTGCGAGGATTGTACCGGTGAGGATGCCGGGGATTGCCTGCGGGAGGACGATGTCCCGGACGGTCTGCCACTGCGTCGCCCCCATGCCGAAGGCCGCCTCTCGGTGGGAGTCGGGCACGGCCCGGATGGCCTCCTGGGAGGCGATGATGACGATGGGCAGGATCAACAGGCCGACTGCGAGGCCGCCGACGATGACGGAGCCCGCCGGCATGTGGATGAACCGGATGAACAGGGCGAGCCCGAGCAGGCCGTAGACCACCGAGGGGACGCCGGCGAGGTTCCCGATGTTGATCTCGACGAGCGTCACGAACCGGCCGCCCAACCCCGTCGCGGGTGCGTACTCCTCGAGGTAGATAGCGGCCCCGACGCCGACCGGGAACGTGGCGAGCACGATCACGAGTAGCATCATGACGGATCCGACGATGGCGGGATAGAATCCGGCATCGGCGGCGATCCGCGAGTGAGCACTCGTCAGGAAGCCCCAGTCCAGCCAGGGGTCGGGGCCGGCGAAGCCGAACTGCTGGACGACGAGCGTGCCGACGGCCGCGCCGACGACGACGATTGCCGGAAAGGCGAGGCCCTGGACGCCCTCGCCTCGGCGAAGCACCCCCTCGACGTAGAACGCGAGCGGCGGGACCGTCCAGCTGAACAGCAGGACCCAGGCGACCGCGCCGATGCCAATCGCGGGGCCCGCGACGACGCCCAGGGCGGCACCGACGAGCGAGAGGCCGGCGAAGGCCACGCCGGCGCGCCGGCTCTCACGGCGCCGGGACAGGAGGACCCCCAGGCCACCGGCGACGGGAAGGGCGATGGCCAGGGACAGCATGATCCACTCCAGCGGAAGGACGGGCGCGAACAGGACGACCTCGCGGAGGCTCAGCGTTCGCACCGTCAGCTCGAACGGGATTCCCAGCTGGGTGGTCGCCCAGTTGAACACGGCGACGACCTCCTCGGGCGGGAGCCCGAAGATCGCCAGCGTCGGGGCGACAATGATCACGCCGAGCCGTTCCAGGGCGGCCCGCGGCCGGAGCCTGTTGTGAGCGGTGATGGCGAGCAGTGCTGCCGTTGTTGCGACGATCGTCGCGAACACCTCCGCGACGGTGACGAGTTCGACGATCAGGACGACGAACCCCCCAGTGAGCAACAGGCCGACCACCGGAAGCCCCGCCGTCACGTATGCGACCTCCCCGGCGGGCTCGTCCAGCAGGTAGTAGTAGACCGCGGCGGCGACAACCGGGAGGATCAGGGTGACCAGGTAGGTCAGGTGCCACTCGAAGTCCGCGGAGAACGGCCGGACGGCGTCGACGGCAACGTAGAGGAGGAGGACCAGGACGGCGACGAGCGCGACGGACACGGCGGCGAGACAGACGGCCTCGAAGGCCCGACCGCGGATCCGCGTGACGCCGCCCGCGTCCGCCGTCCAGTCCGGCGCCTGTTCGGGTGTTGTTCCGCCGGCAGGCCCGGCACCGTCGTCGACGACCCGATCGGGGGCTGCCATCAGCGCTCACCCTCCTCTGGCGTGGCAACCCGGGTCATTCGTATTCCTCCCGGTAGCGTGCCGCGATCCGGTTGCTCGCCAGGTTCATCAGAAACGTGATGACGAAAAGCGTCAGACCGATGGCGAACATGCTCTTGAAGCCGGGCCCGGACACGTTGTCCGCGCCGTTGATCTGGACCATCGCGGCCGTCATCGGCTGGTTTCCTTCGAAGAGGTTCTGAAGGGGATTCGCGTAGTCGATGAGTCGTGACCGGCTACCCATCGCTACGACCACGATCATCGTCTCGCCGATGGCCCGCGACAGCGCGAGAATGAACGACGAGAAGATGCCCGAGATGGCGGCCGGAATGACGACACCGGTGGACACCTCGTACTTCGTCGCCCCTATTCCGTAGGCGGCCCGGCGGAGCGAGTCCGGGACTGCACTCATGGCGTCCTCGCTGAGGCTCGAGACCATCGGGATGATCATGATCCCGACCATGATGGAGGCGCTCAGCACGTTGAAGGTGTTCAGCGGGAGTCCCAGGTTCTGGAGAAAGGGCGTCACGTACACGAGCGCGAAGATCCCGTAGACGACGGTGGGGATGCCGGCCAGCACCTCGAGGGCCGGCTTCAGGACCGACCGCGCGCGCTCGCTGGCGTACTCGCTGAGGTAGACCGCGGCGGCCACCCCGGTCGGCAGGGCGATCAGGCCCGCGATCACTGTCACCAGAATGGTGCCGCTCAACAGCGGGAGGACGCCGAACTGGTTTCGCGAGAGCAGGAACTCGGTCCCCGTGAAGAAGGCGACGGGATCGACGAGCGTGAAGAAGTCGACAGCCTCCACGGCCAGCAGCGTGACGATGGCCAGGGTGACGAAGATCGACAGGCTGGCACACAGGAAGAGGACGTAGCGATAGATGCGTTCCCGCGCTGCCGTCCCCGGAGGCCGCGACAGGATCTCGGGGTCCGGCGCGTCGAAGCTCATGGAGCCTCCGTGGCCGGGAACACGCTCGCCCGAGTGATGGTCTGCTTCGTCCGTGTGACGGTCCGGTTCGTCCGTGTGACGGTCCGGTTCGTCCGTGGGACGGTCCGGTTCGTCCGGGTGAAAACTCCAAATCTCCGGAGGGTAGTCCCGACCATAGTTATCGCCCCGTGATTCTGAACAGTTTGCCCACGTTCCTGTCGCGGAGATCCAGGCTCGAGGGGACGTAGCCGATGTCTGAGACCGTCTCCGTCTCTGCCTGTTCCAGGTAGTACTTCACGAACGCAAAGACCGCATCCCGTTCCAGGGCGGCCCTCGCCGTGTAGATGAATAGCGGGCGGGCCATCGGATAGGAGCCGTCCTTGGCGTTCTCGAGACTGGGCGGGGTACAGCCGCTCCCACCGTCGACGGAGACGGCCTTCACGAGGTCGGGGTTGGACTCGTAGAAGGCGTACCCGAAATAGCCCATCGCGTAGGGGTTGGTCCGGATGCCGGCGACGATGGTCTCGTCCTCCTCGGTCGGCTGGTGCCTCGCGGTGTGTCGGTAGTCCTCCCCGACGACGTTCTGGTTGAACCAGTCGTAGGTCCCAGACGTTTCCGCCGGCCCGAAGAGGGTGATCTCCTCGTCCGGCCAGTCCGGGCGCACCTCCGACCACCGGGTCGCCCCGTCCTCGCGCCAGATCTGTGCCATCTCCTCGATGGTCAGGCAGTCGACCCAGTCGGCGTTCTCGTTGACGGCCATCGTGAGGGCGTCGCCGGCGATCCGGAACTCGATCGGTTCGACACCGTTGGTACTGCACTGTTCGACCTCGCTTTCCTTGATAGGACGCGAAGCCCCGTTGATGTCCGACTCGCCGGGACAGAAGTGGTTCTTGAACCCGCCGCCGGTTCCCGTCGAGTCCACCGTTACGTTCACGTCGGGGTGTTCGTCCATAAACTGCTCTGCGAGGGTATCCGAAATCGGGAACACCGTGCTACTTCCCTTGATAATGACATCGCCAGTGAGGCGGCCCGATCCAGCTCTGGGGGTCGTGGCGCCCCCATCGCCCCCGTCTCCGCCGTTCCGCGTCCGGGGTACCGCGCTCGTACAGCCAGCGACTGCGAGTGCGCCCGACGCACCTGCACCGAGAAGGAAGGCCCGTCTCGACACGCCCTGGCGACTGTCGCCGGCCATTACGTTCCCGTAGCCCAGGGGGGTGTAAAGAGCCTACTATGAATACTACCACAATCTACGTATACTATATAGATATATTTACGAGAATTGTTGGCTATCGAGGTGTCGACGTCAGGACCACGACAAACCGGTCGCAGTCCCTCGAAAACCGGCCACAGCTCGCCGAACCGATCTCGATCCCTCCAGCGGGACTGACGCAATAGATGGAGGCTCTACACCAGGGTTTCGAGACTTTGGCCCGTCGTATACCGCCAGATCCGGCGATCCACGCAAAGTATATAGATTTGGTAGTGTTTATATGACTGCCGCCGAAAGCCACCGTATGGAGACGCGCAAGGTCCAGGTCACGGGCGGGTCGACGTTCACCGTCTCGCTCCCCAAGGACTGGGCGACGGAAAACGACGTCAGTGCCGGATCCGTCGTGGAGTTCCACGCAGAGGGCGACATGCTGCTCCTCTCGCCCAAACGCGACAACGAGCGCGTGGAGGGGACCCTCGACATCGCGGGCCTGTCGAAAGACCACGAGTTGACCCGTGCCGTGATGACCATGTACGTGAGCGGGTTCGACGTCATCCGGCTCGAGGCCGACCGGATCACCGCCAGCCAGCGTCGCATCGTCCGCGATGCCACACAGGGGCTGGTGGGGCTGGAGGTCATCGAAGAGACCGCCGAACACGTCGTCCTCCAGGATCTGCTGGACTCCTCGGAACTGTCGGTCCACAACGCGATCACGCGGATGCGACTGGTCTCGCTGACGATGCTCGAGGACGCCGTCGCGGCGCTCATCGAGGACGACGACGAACTCGCCCAGGACGTTCAGGAGCGGGACGACGACGTCGACCGGCTCTGGTACATGGTCTCGCGGGTCTTCCGGACCGTCCTCCGGAACCCGACAGCCGCCGACGAGATCGGCTTCCCCCGCGAGACGGTCTTCGACTTCCAGTCCAGTGCCCGTCAGCTCGAGCGGATCGCCGACCACGCGACCAAGATCGCCGACCTGGCGCTGGAGGTCGAGGCGGTTCCCGAAAGCGCCGCCGAGCCGCTCCGGGCCCTCCTCGCGGAGGCCTCGACCGTCCCCGAGACGGCCATGGACGCACTGCTCGCGGAGGACTCGGAGGCGGCCGTCGAGGCCGCAAACGAGGCCCGCGGCCGGATTCCGACGGTAGACGAGCGGGCCCGGGAGGTCGACCAGGAGATCCGCGAGTTCGACCCCCAGCTGGCGCAGGTCCTCGGGCTCATCGTCGACTCCCTCTCGCGGACCGCCGACTACGGGGGGAACATCGCCGAGAGCGCCCTGCAGAAGGCGGCGCCGCGTCCCTGACGGTCCGCCGGTCGTCCGCCCCCGCGTCCTGATGGCCCAACCGCCGACCGCGGGGCTTAGAGACCTGACTGTGGCGAGGGTGGTCGAACGGGCACGAGGGCGGGTGACGGTGGCACCCCCCACGCGAGGTGTTGCGGCTTGACGTGCTACCCCGAGTCGAGTGAGGCCATGTCGATGGTGGCTCGGGGCGGTCTGTTACACGCCACCCGAGACTGGAACCGATCGGCATAAAAGCGGTGCTATGAGGGGCCCGGGGTCCTCCGGAGGGCTACCGAGTGCTCCCGAGATCCGGAGGATCGCCCGACGACTCGTAGTGTTTAAGACGAATCTTTACCGGTAAGATACGGCCAAATGTTTGGTTCACTGATGGCGTTCGATTCCCGTGGAATGTAGTCGTTCAGCGTTGAGAGATCAGGGATCAGCCGATACTTGAACCACTCCTCCAGTTGATCCCAGCACCCTTCAACAGCGTTCAATTCGGGGAGTTTCGACGGAAAGTACCACACTTCGAGATCATCGCCAGGCACGCACGGGACCGAACTGTCTCCGACAGTTTCGGTCTCGCGCTCTCCGCTCACGTGCTCCCAGAGATCCCTCGCGTAGGAGTAGCCCGCTCGGTCAAGAAAAACCACTAATTCCTCACCGAACTTGTCGCGTAAGGCCTCTATCAGCCGAATCCCGTGGAACCTGGTCAAATGTTCCTCTGTCCAGCAGAAGAAGCTGTCACCGTCGTCGGTGACAGCGCCCAGCACTGTCACCGACTTCCAAGACGTTGCGGTCTCTATCGTCGGATTCGAGCCGATCGGGTACCAGCCACACCGCTGGACGATTCCGACGTGCTTGGTAAATTGATCGACGACAACGACGGTTTTCTCGCTCAGTTC
>JAZKTI010000310.1:0-2508 GCA_036625635.1 Haloarculaceae archaeon | reverse complement strand
ACCGACCCGACGAGGGATTGGACCGACCCGACGAGGGATTGGACCGACCCGACGAGGGATTGGACCGACCCGACGATGGATTGGACCGGCCCGACAGTGGATCGGACCGGCCCGAGGGGGGCCGAAAGCGTCGCGCCGAGAACGGCAGTCCCGCGACTGGACCGCGCAGAGTCCTCCGGGAGCCCTGGCCCCCCGGTATAGCCGCGGGAGGCGACACCCGACCAGGCCACCGGCCGCAATGCCTCTCGACGGTTGTCCCTGGGATTCCCAGCCGGCAGGACCCAGCGTGCACTTCTCCACTCCCCCGGAGCGTACAATCGTCTGCTGAACACTCGGATCTCGACCCAGTCTACGACCCGTACGGCGGTGGCGCAATCAGAACAGTCGGTGAGCCGGAGCCGCCGGACGAGCCGGAGGCGCCTGACGAGCCGGAGGCGCCGGACGAGCCGGAGGCGCCGGACGAGCCGGAGCCGCCGGATCGCCGGCACGATCCTGATCGCACTGGCTGGTGGGTTCCTGACGGGCCTCATGCTCCCGAGTGCGATGGCGCCGGGCTATGACTTTCACAACGAGGCGATCAGCGACCTCGGCGTGATTCCGGAGACGGCGTTGCTCTTCAACGGCGCACTCGTTATCCTCGGGCTGTTGAACGGCCTCGCCGGCCTCTACTACTACCGGGTCCACGGATCGCGGTGGTTGCTGGCCGTCTTCGCGCTCGCCGGCCTGGGTGCGGCCGTCGCGGGCCTGGTCCCCCTCGACGCGGGGGCCGTCCACAGCTTCGGGGCGCTGTTTGCCTTCCTGTTCTTCAACGTCCAGGCGCTGGGAGTCGCCCGCCGGGTCGGGGGCGCGATGCGCGTCCTGTCGCTGCTCGCCGGTGGCGTGGGCCTCGCCTTCCTCGTGCTCATGGTCGTGGGCGACGGAGGCGACCCGGCCATCTTCGAGCCGGTGGGCCACGCCGGTGCGGAGCGGATGGTCGGCTACCCGGTGATGGTCTGGATGATCGCCTTCGGCGGGTCCCTCCTGGGGATCGCCGGCGACGGCGCGACCCCCGCCACCCCCGAGGACCGGACGGCCTGAACGCCTGACCCATCCGGGCCGCCACAAGTCCGGGAGGCACGCGACGCCGGCGCGCGGCCCTGCCAACCACCCCGAGCGGAGCCCTCAAGTCGCTCCCGGAGCAACGGGCAGCAAACCGGGGCCAGGATGACAGCCGACTCAGCAATCACCGAACTCGACGATCGGACCGTCGAGCGCATCGCCGCTGGCGAGGTCGTGGAGCGGCCCGCCTCCGTCGTCAAGGAACTCCTGGAGAACGCCATCGACGCCGACGCGAACCGGGTCGAGGTCGCCGTCGAGGCGGGCGGAACCGAACGCATCGAGGTCCGCGACGACGGCCGCGGGATGACCGAAGCCGACCTCCGCCGGGCCGTCCGCGAACACACGACCTCGAAAATCGACGACGTCGAGGACCTGGAGGCCGGCGTCGGGACCCTCGGCTTCCGCGGCGAGGCTCTCCACGCCATCGGCGCCGTCTCCCGGACCACGATCACGAGCAGTCCCCGGGACCAGCCCCAGGACCAGCCTAAAAGCGAGGCGACGGGCACCGACCTCAGCCTCGCGGGTGGGGAGGTGACCAACGTCTCCCCCGCCGGGCGCCCGCCAGGAACGACCGTCAGCGTCACCGACCTGTTCTACAACGTGCCGGCCCGCCGGAAGTATCTCAAGACAGAGACCACCGAGTTCGGACATATCAACAGGGTCGTCGCGAGCTACGCGCTGGCGAACCCCGGCGTGGCGATCACGCTCGTCCACGACGACCGCGAGATCTTCGCCACGACCGGCACCGGCGATCGCCAGGCAGCGGTCATGGCGGTCTACGGCCGCGAGGTCGCCGCCAGCATGGTCCCGGTCGATCCCGGGGACCTCCCCGACGGACCCCTCGAGGGGGTGACCGGCCTGGTCTCACATCCGGAGACCAACCGTGCCAGCCGGGACTACCTCTCAACTTTCGTCAACGGCCGGTACGTGACCGCCGGGGCCGTTCGCGAGGCCATCCTCGACGCCTACGGGACCCAGCTGGGCCCGGACCGATATCCCTTCGCTGTCCTCGATATCGACCTCGACCCCGGGACGGTCGACGTGAACGTGCACCCGCGCAAACTCGACGTGCGTTTCGCCGAGGAATCGGCCCTCAAGGACCAGGTCGAGGCTGCCGTGCACGCCGCGCTCTCGCGGGAGGGACTCGCCCGGACGCGGGCGCCCCGTGGCCGGTCGGCACCCGATGAGGCGCCCGTCGCGCCCGAGTCACCCTCAGATGCCTCGGGCGAAGAGGGGCCGACGAGCGGGTCAGCAGTAACTCCTGACGCGAGCGACTCGGAGTCGTCCGTCGGGGGGTCCGGCTCGTCGGTGGAATCTCCCACCTCGTCGCCAGCGTCGCCCCGAGCGGAATCCGAGTCGCCCGCCGGGTCGGACTCAGCGTCGCCCGCCGGGTCGGACTCAGCGTCGCCC
>JAZKTI010000309.1:0-2522 GCA_036625635.1 Haloarculaceae archaeon | reverse complement strand
CAGCAACCGCACCTCGAACCTCCCCAACCGACTGCGGTGCTCGACCCTCGCTTCGCTCGGGTCTGCGCTCTGTTCGCGGGTCGCTTCGCTCCCCGCTCACCGTTCGGAGACTCTCCCTTCGGTCGAGTCTCCCGCCTCGTCCCTCGCGCGACGTGTCTCGCGGCCTCGTTCGGGTTCGCTGCTCGCCGGCTCCGCCGGCTCGCCAGACCGAGACTCTCCCTTCGGTCGAGTCTCGCGTCGCTCACCCGACTCGGCACGCTCGACGGCACGCGCCACCTGGAGAATAGAGGAAGCCTGGGACGTTCGGCTCCTTCCCAGGCATGCGTGATTTCCCACTCCTGGCGGACTGAAAGGGCGAACCTCGCTCGCGGTCGCTGAGCAGGCCCTATCCGAGCGAGTGCAACGAGCGAGGATATCCTGCTCAGCGACCGCGAGCGAGGTGAGGGCTTTCTGGCTGTCTGCGGTTGCGGTGCCAGCACCACCAACTCCAGAGAGCGAGGTGAAGGCGTTCTGGCTGTCTCCGGTTGCAGGAGCAGTCCCAACAACCGCTCACGTCTGCTGACCGAGACCACGGTAGAACGGGCCCAGAATAAACCGAACAGCGTACACACCAGCTGCGATAACTGACCCAAGGTCTCCACTACAAAATACCACCTACACCTCCAGCGGGGTGCTCGCCTCGAGCCGTTCGAAGGCACGGTCGAGCGTCGACGCCTGCACCTCCCACTCCTCAGTCACGTACGCCTTTACAGCCTCGAGATCGGGATCGACCCGCGCGTCGATCCGGTACTCGTCGGTCACCTCAGGATCGAGGTACAGCGAGCGAATCCGATCCGCGTTCGAAATCTCCGCACCCTCGTCGTCCAATACTCCCTTCAGATCACCCTCCTCCTGAATCGCGGATAAGGCCGTCTTCGGCCCGTAGCCGTCGAGGCCATCGTTGTAGTCGGTCCCCATCAGGATCGCGACGTCGACGAGCTGGGCGTGGGTGATGTCGTGGGCCGAGAGCGTCGCCTCGAGGTCCATCAGTTCGGGATCTCCGCGGGTGGTGAGCTTGCGAAGCGTCCGCGGGGCCCCGAAGAGCAGGCTGTCGTAGTCTTCCGAACCGACGTAGTCGGCGTCGCCGACCCGGGCCATGTGGGCGGCCTGGGCCTCGCCCTCCAGGGGCGCGTCGACGGTCGTGACGTCGAACAGGTCGAGCACCTCCCGGGTCGTCCGGAAGATGACGTCGGTCAGTTCCTGCGCTCTGGCTGCGTACCGGGCCGCCTCGGCCTGGTCACCCGCTTCCCGTGCCTCGGCTGCACGCTCGGCTGCCTCCATCCGGCGTTCCTCGCGTGCGTCCATCTCCGCCCGCTTCAGGTCGATTACGCCGCCGTCGAAGACGAAGACGGGGACGATGCCGTGTTCGAAGAAGCGCGGGAGGCCCTGGACGATGCCGACGAGGTTCGGGACCTCCTCGCCCGCCGCGGTCGTGTAGACGGCGTCGTCGGTGTACTTGACGGTGATCGTGAGGTACCGGTAGAGCCAGTTGAGGGCGTCGACGGCGACGACCGAGCCCCGGACGTCCTCGGGATCGACGGATTCGATCGCGGCCAGGTCCCGGAGCGAGGCGATGCCCATGAAACAGTGCCGACAGACGGCCGGAGGCGGTGTAAAACGCGGACGTCGTTCCCATTGGCGTGGAACGAGACAGGGGCGGACGAAGGCCGACCCCGTCCGGCTGCGAGATACGACGGCGCTCTGAGAGTCGGTGGTCACCGCGGGGAGTCGACGGTCGTACCGCCGAACCGGCCGACTTGCGACGATTCGCCGATCGCATCCTGGCCCGAGCGGCTTGCAACGGTTCGCCGCCACGACGAGGCGATCGTGGCCGACGACCTGGCGACGATTTCGTCGCTCACCGATATCGTGGCCGCCGACGGCCTCCTGGTCGACGATGTCGTCGTCTTCTCCCGTCGAGAGGGGTATCCCGGGTTTCTCCGTCCTCCCTGCCGCCCCCCCCAATCCGCCGAGCCGGCGATCGAACCACGTTTCCAGTCGATGGGAAGGACTGGCAGTCTACTTGGGCCGGAGACGCCTACCCTCGCCCATGTACGAGACGATTCTCATCCCCACGGACGGAAGCAACGGTTCCGAGAAGGCCCTCGAACACGGCATCGACATCGCGGAGAAGTACGGAGCCACCGTCCACCTGGTCTACGTCATCGACGTGGGGGTCTACGACCACTACGGTGGGGTCGACGCCTTCGAACACGCCGAGGAGGCCCTCGAGGAGACGGGCGACGAACTCCTCGCCGAAGCACGCGAACGGGTCGAGGCGGCCTCGCTCCCGGTCGAGAGCCACAAAGCCCGGACGACGCCCCACGAGGGGATCAGCGACACCGCCGACCGGATCGACGCCGACCTGATCGTCATGGGAACCGAACGGCGGCCGGCGGAGTATCGCCACATGATCGGGAGCGTGAGCGAGCGCGTGATCCGGACGAGTCCCGTTCCGGTACACCTCGTCAAGGCCGACGGCG
>JAZKTI010000027.1:0-16115 GCA_036625635.1 Haloarculaceae archaeon | reverse complement strand
ACCGAAGGGAGCGAAGATATCCTGCTCAGCGACCGCGAGCGAGGTGAGGGCTTTCCGGCTGTTTGCGGTGATACCAGCAGTCACAGCAACTCCAGCGAGCAAGATGTGAGCTTTCGTGGTCGTCCGCGGCAGAACCCCTCCGCGACTCGATTTCAACCACCTAAACAAGACCCCTGTATCCGGAATCAGGCGGCCGCTCGTGCCTCGTCGACGGCATCCTCGACAAGGCCACGGACGGTCACGACGAGGTCGTCGACGCGCTCGCTCTCGGCGTAGATCCGGAGGTAGGACTCGGTTCCCGAGGGCCGGACGAGCGTCCAGCCGCCATCGGGGAGGCTCAGGCGGACACCGTACTCGGTTTCGACCGACGCGTCGGGATAGGCCTCGGGGAGGGTTTCCTCGAGGGTAGTCATCGCGGCCCCCTTGGCCTCGTCTGGGCAGTCGACGCTCACCTTGCGGTAGGGACGTTCGTCCACCGGCTCGGTCAGTTCGCGGAGACTCGTCTCGCCGACCAGGCGGGTCAGGACGGCCGCGCTCGCGATACCGTCGATCCAGGGTCCCAGATCCGGGTGGACGTGCTTCCAGGGTTCGGCTGCGAAGACGACGGCGGTCCCCTCACTTCCTCGGCTCCGGACCCTCGTCGTGCCCTCGTGGAGGGCCCCCAGCCGGACGCGTTCGACGCGCCCGCCGGCGGCGGCGACGCGCTCGTCGATGCGACCGGATGCGTTCGGCGTGGTGACGACGACCGGATCCGGCGTGGCGGCCCGCCGAACGAAGTGCTCTGCCAGCACCGCCAGGACGGTGTCCTCGTGGACGACCTCGCCGTCCGGGCCGACGACGACGATGCGGTCCGCGTCGCCGTCGTGAGCGAACCCCAGCTCGGCCGGCCCGGCGGCGACGAAGTCACGGAGGTCGCGGATGCTCTCGGGGGTCGGCTTGCTCTGGCGGCCCGGGAAGTGGCCGTCGACGTTGGCGTTCAGGGCCTGGACCTCGGCGCCGGGGTCGCTCAGAACCTGCGGCGTCGCGAGGCTCCCGGTGCCGTTGCCGCAGTCGACGGCGACAACGAGGCCCTCGGCCCTCGCGCCGTGTCCGGCGGCGTACTGCCGGATGGCCCCCCGGTAGGCGTCGAGAACCGACCCCTCTCGACGGGTGCCCCAGTCCGACCAGGGGACGACACTGTCTCTCTCGTCGACGCGGGCCTCGACGCGTCGCTCGCTCTCGCGGTCGTACTCCCGGCCGTCGACGAAACACTTCAGGCCGTTGTCCTCGGGCGGGTTATGGCTCGCGGTGACCATGATCCCCCTGCGGCCGCGGGCGGCGAAGGCGAGGGCCGCCGTCGGCACCACCCCCAACCGACGCACGTCGGCACCGGCGCTGGTGATCCCGGCCTCGAGAGCGGCCGCCAGCCCCGGTCCGGTGACCCGGCCGTCACGGCCGAGGACCACCTCGGTGGCGTCCCGTCCGACGGCACGCCCCACGGCCAGGGCGAGTTCCGGCGTCACGGTCTCGTCGACCGGACCGCGGATACCGGCCGTGCCGAACAACTCCATGGCTCGGCGTACTGGCCGGCGGTACAAATAACGACCCGACCGCGACTCAGACTTCGATCTCGTCGAGGTCGTACTCGGTGATGTCGACGCCCTCGGCAGTGATCTCGGCCACGTGGAGGCCGTTACCCGAGCCGGTGTCGCGCTCGGCGGCGGCCTTGATCGCGGCGCCGGCGGTCCGCTGGGCTTCCTCGTTCGACATGTCGTCCTCGTAGCGGTCCTCGAGGGTCCCGTAGGCGACCGTGAGGCCGGAGCCAGTGACGGTGTAATCGTCCTCCATCACGCCGCCGGCGGGGTCGATGCTGAAGACGTGGTTGCCCTCGTCGTCGATGCCGCCGAGAATCGGATTGATGGCGAGGAAGGGGCCGCCCCGGGCGAAGTTCCCCGCGAGGGTCGAGAGGGCGGTCATCGACATGGGTTCGCCACGTCGGGCCTCGTAGAGGTTGACTTCGGCGCGGAGCGACCGGATGAACGACTGGGCGCCGCCCACGGACCCGACGAGGGTGAGCGCCGCCGTCGGGTGGATCTGTTCGACCTTCTTGACGTTCTTGTGGGAGACGAAGCGGCCGCCGAGACTCGCGCGGCGGTCAGTGGCCACGACGACCCCCTCGGCCGTCGAGATGCCGATGGTGGTCGTCCCCGTCTTGTTGACGGTGTCCTCGTCCCTGCTCCCCTCCGGGAGGGTCCCGAGTTCGGGATCGTAGGGGCCGTGCTGAAAGCGGGGCGGCGCGAGGGCCTGCTCGGCCGGGCCGTCGACTGCTGGAGAGTCGTCCTGCATTATCCCAGGCTACTGCGCGGGCGAGTAATAAAGTGCGTGGTCGGGCGACTTCGCCAGTGGAGAACGGTGATGACACTGCCCGTCTCGATACGAATCAAGCGAGGAGTGAGAGGAGGAGATGGAGCCTGGAGGAGGGAGAGGAGGGAAGCGTCCAGTCAGCTCGGCGTCTCGACGGCGCGCTCGTAGGCGTCGCCGAGCCGTGACACGACCCGGTGGAACGGCAGAGTGAAGCCGACCTTCCGAGTCACCAGTGCAATCGGCATCAGGATAATGCCGAGCATGAGGCTGAACTGGTACAGTGCGAGCAGCGTGGTCCGATAGAGGCGGGATCCCATCGTGCTATGACAACGGGAGCGAGTTACACTACTTAAAGGTGTCGGGAGGAACGAGGCCCCCATTTTCGGGATATCGGCTCATAGAGGCTCTCTACGTTCGGGATAAATCTGAGTTGTATTCGAGGTAACCGAACCCACGGCCGGGGCCCGTCACGGCGTAATTCCGACGTTGGCCCTGTGGTCGGTAGCCATAACTTATGACAATGTTGGCGGTGACGTGCGCCTGTTAGAGGCCCGCTCCAGAGGGTTCGCGGAAAGCGAGGATGAGAGTGACTCGCCATAGGGGGTACGGAAGGTCGCGCCACTGGGAGTGAAACCAGGGGCCGGTGTGGGACCCCCGCTCGATGCATCGGCGAAACTCCCGGCAACGAATCAAAAGACCCGAGTGTTGGCCACTGGAGATAGGCTTCATGAACTACAGTGTCGTGGTGGAGGCCGCCTGGCTGGTGCACGACGTCGAGAAGGTGGATGACGCAATCGGGGTGGCGGTCAGCGAGGCCGGGAAGCGGCTGAATCAGCAGGACATGGAGTACGTGGAGGTCGAGGTCGGATTCACCGAATGCCCGGCCTGTGGCGAACCCTTCGACTCCGCGTTCGTCGCGGCCGATACGGCGCTGGTGGGGCTGGTGCTCGAGATGGAGGTCTTCAACGCCGAGAGCGTCGAACACGCCCAGCGCATCGCCAAGAGCGACATCGGGGGCGCGCTCCGGGACGTTCCACTCACGATCGTCGACACCGTCGAAAGCGGGGACGGCGACAGTTCGACCGAGGAAGACGGCGGGTGACGCCCCACAGGGGCCACGAGGACGCTGAGTGAGTCTGTCCGCCCGCGCGACGACATCCGGTGAGCAGGTCTGGGAGGCGCCGAGAGGTCGACCGGCCGCCCGAAGACCACGTCCGGCAGCTTTTTGTATTACTTCTGGTTATGTACTTGCATGGATCTCCCGACACCGGCCGATCTCCGGGAGCGGCGGACGGAACTCGACCTCACCCAGAGCGAACTCGCCGACCGGGCCGACGTCTCACAGCCACTCATCGCCCGCATCGAGGGCGGCGACGTCGACCCACGGCTCTCGACGCTGCGGCGGATCGTCAACGCGCTCGGGGAAGCGGAGGGTGGGATCCTCCGGGCGACGGACCTGATGAACGACGAGGTCGTCAGCATCGAACCCGACGATAGCGTCCACGAGACGATGGCCGTGATGGACGACCACGGCTATTCGCAGGTCCCAGTCCTGCGGGACGGCTCCCCCCAGGGGCTGATCGGCAACTCCGACATCCGTCAGCGCTCGGAGGGCGAGGAGAACGTCGGGAACCTCCCCGTCGCCGACGTGATGCACGAGTCCTACATCGCGGTCGAACCCGACGAGACCCTCGACGCGATCGACGGGTACCTCGACCACAACGACGCGGTCCTCGTGGTCAAGGACGGTCAGACCGTCGGGATCATCACCGAAGCCGACATCGCGCGGCACCTCAGTTGAGCGCCGGGGGAGAGGGACAGAGAGGGGCGGCCGGTGGACTCCAATAGTACCGGATCACTCCCGTAGCCGTCTCCTCTCTCCCCGTGGCCGCCAATAACTACGATTGTGTCTCCCGAGGCCCGTGCCATAGCTCGAGGTCCCAGGGGCACCACATCCGCCGATTCGACTGCACTCGGAGACGAAAAGCAGGTTCCAGGCGGGCCCGAGCACCTCTTCCTGGAGTACCACCTCGAGAACCCTCTGGTCGGGGCGGAAACCGAAACCGCGAGCTACCACCTCCGGGGCGCGCTCCAGCGGCTGGAACTGGGGTGAGGCCGGTCACGCCTCGAGTTCGAGGCCGCGGATGGCGACGACGCCGTCCTGGGCCTCACTCACCGTTCCGATGACTCGGGCCTCCGTGCTTGCGTCGGCGACGGCCCGGGCGCCCTCGGGCGCCACGGCGGCGACGAAGCCGGTCCCCATGTTGAAGGTACGGTGCATTTCGGTCCCGCTGACGTCGCCCTCCTCCTGGACGAATTCGAAGACCGCCCCGGCCGAGAAGGGGTCCGCCACCTCGTACCGGAAGGGACCCATCCGGGTCAGGTTCGTCCAGCCCCCGCCGGTCACGTGTGCTGCGGCGTGGGCGCCGGTCGCACGCAATGGCTCCAGGATGTCGGCATAGACCCGCGTCGGGGTCAGGAGTTCTTCTGCGATGGTCCGGTCGGGGGCGGGCGGAAACGGGTCGGTATAGGAGTGAGCCCGGGTGACGGCTTCCCGGGCGAGCGTCAGGCCGTTGGAGTGAATCCCGGAGGACGGCCAGGCGATGAGGGCGTCGCCCGGTTCGGCCTGGCCGGGGAAGATGGCGTCTTTCGGCACCAGCCCAGCTGCCGTCCCCGCGATGTCGAGTCCCCGGACGACCTCTGGCATCACGGCCGTCTCGCCACCGATCAGGGCGACATCGGCGAGTTCGGCCCCCCGTCGGAGGCCCTCGCCGAGCGCTGCGGCCGTCTGGTCGTCGGGTTCCTCGACGGCGAGGTAGTCGACGAAGGCGACGGGATCGACCCCCTGGGCGACCAGGTCGTTGACGTTCATCGCCACGCAGTCGATGCCGACTGTGGAGTAGTCGTCGACGGCCTCGGCCACGAGGAGTTTCGTGCCGACGCCGTCGGTGGCCAGCGCGAGGTACCGGTCCCCGACGTCGACGAAGCCGGCGTACTCCCCCTGGAACTCGCCGGTGGCACCGACGAGGGCGGCCGTCGCAGCCTCGCTCTCGTCGATATCGACCCCCGCCGCCGCGTAGGTCAACCCCTCGGCGTCGTCCTCGTCCCGGTCGGTGGACTTCTCGGGATCCGTCACGTCAGAACCGCCGTCCGCGGTCATACCGGAGGGGGGCCCGGGGCGCGCAAAAGCCCACCGGTTGGCCACCGCGACTACCCGACAATGGGGTCGTCGCGGCGTCACCTCGTCGTCAGGTCGGGAATCGCCAGGGCTGGCACGTCCTCGATGGATCGGAGAATTGGCGGACCAACTCCGCCGTCTTCCGATCGGGAGGCCGCTGCCAGCGTTACAGGACCGGCAGGCCGACGTAGGGGAGGTTCACGAGGCCGAGCAGGTCGATCGTGACGGCCGCCGTGGGGACGAACACGGCGACGAAAGCGGTCCGGCTCCAGTCCAGCACCGTCCGCCCGTCAAGCGGTCCGAAGGGAATCATGTTGAACGCCGCCAGAAAGACGTTGATGAAGAACCCGAAGGCACCCAGGAAGGCCACCGTCGAGGTGGAGGCGGCGACCAGGAGGACGGCAAAGCCCACAGCGAGCGCGACGTTCACGAGCGGGCCGGCGAGGGCGATGAGGCCCCGCTGGCGCTCCGTGAGGCGACCGCGGTGGTGGACGGCGCCGGGCGCCGCGAACACGACGCCCAGGAGGCTGCCCAGCAGGGCGAACACGAGCATGTTGTAGTCCGCCCGGAACTCGGCGACCTGGCCGAACCTGATCGCGACCACCTTGTGGCCGAGTTCGTGGAGGAGAAAGCCGAGGCCGACTGTGGCCAGCGTCAGGAGGAACATGCCCGCCAGGGCGCCGACGTCGACCGGCGCGCCACGGAGGAAGCCCTGGATCGCCTGGAACCGCATCACGATGGTGAACGCCAGGCCGAGCACGACCCAGGCGACGGCGAGGTCCCTGAGTTCCCTCATCGAGAACGCGATTCCGCCGACGCTGAAGGCCCGGCTGGTGCTCACACGAGCAGCCCCCACAGGAACTCCGCACTCCGCGCGGCCCCCTCGAGCATCTGGTCGGCGATGCCGCCGACGCCGCCGACGGGAGCGGACATGTGGGGGAGCAACACGAACGCGAAGACCATGCTCGCGATGAAGCTCCCGACGTTCGTCATCGCCACGATGGCGATGAGGCGAAACAGGGGGACTTCCTGCATCCGTCCAAGGAGTTCTCGGAGGGGTGCCTCCTCGTCGTCGAGGATCTCGTTGAGCCGGCCGATGTCGGCCACGTTCACGTCGATGTACCTGAGTTCGACGTAGCCCGCGAACCACCCAGGGGCCAGCAGGGGGTTCACGCTGGTGAGCCAGGCGACCGCGCCGCCGACGGAGGCACTCGTCAGGTGGGCACCCGCCGTCCGGGCGAGCGCGAAGGAGACGATACCGTTGACGAGGAACCAGGCCGCGAACAGTTCGAGGAGGAACTGGCCGCGCACGCCCGCGATTGCCAGCAAGAGGAAGAAGGCCAGGAATCCCAGCGTGAACGCGTAGCCAAGGGCGCGATAGAGGAGCGACCAGAGTCGGCTCCCGTCGGCGGCACCAACCAGGGACTCGACCGGCGGGAGCGAGTCGGGGTCGTCGAGGTACGCCTGGACCCCGGCCTGGTGGCCAGCGCCGACCACGGCCACGACGTCGTAGCCGGCCGCCCGGAGGGCGAGCAGCCGGTGTGCGATGAAGGCGTCGCGCTCGTCGATGAGTGCACCCGCCGCGCCGGGCGAGAAGTGGCGGAACTCCTCCATCATCGCCGAGACCACGTCGGTGTCGGTCAGATCGCTTATCTCGAGCTCGTCGTAGTCGACATCGCCCGCGGACCGCCCGAAAAGGAGCGCGACCGGGAGGCCGACGAGGACCGCGACGAATCCGGCGACCAGGAGGCCGTCGAGGACGGTCCCGACCAGGGCCAGGAGCCCGCCCAGGACCGGAACCCCGACCCCGCTGGCGAAGCCCGGCGGGAAAACGAACGGTCCCGCCAGGGCCTCGGCGAGGAAGGCGACGAAGACGCCGACGAGGAATCCGACCGAGAGGCCGGCGGTGAGAGGGTCACCGAGTTCGGCCACGCCGCCGACCGCCATCCGGAGCTTCTCGCGGAACCGCATGCGTTTCCAGAGGCGCTGCATCGTCAGCTGGATGTCGCGGTCGACGAGGGCCACGCCGGCCCCGCGAGCCTCGGCAGCCTCGACGGCCGCGAGCATGTCGGCGCCGGGCTCGATGTCGAAGCGGTCGCCGAGGCGGGTCTGGACGTACGAGAGCATCCAGTACGCGAGGAACTGGTAGAGCGTGTTCCCGGAGAGCACGTCGCGCGCGTCGATGTCGTCTGGCTCCTCGCCCTTGAGCTGGTCGTAGCGGCCCTCGTCGAGTTCGACGGCGACGACGTCCGGGTCACGCTCGTCGATCGTCCGCTCGACCTCGTCGACGCTCTCCTGTGAGACGTGGGCTGTGCCCACGAGGGTAATCTGACCGTCACCCCGCCGGGCCTCGGGCAGCCGCGCACCATCGGGAGCGGGAGGGCTGGCCACGTCCTCACCCTCGGCTGTCATCACCCGCGTTTCTCGGTCACCCGGTTTACCCTTGTCGGACTGCGCGACCGTGTCGACGCCACGGGAGCCGCCAAGGGGGAATGCGGAGCGAAGCGGGCGACCACTCGAGGCCCCAGGGACGAGCCCTTCGACCGGTGTTCGGTGAACGACCCTCGGGGACCTGTCCGGCGGTGCCGCTTGCCGTCGCGATCTCGAGAGCCGTCAGCGGGGTCGATGGTCCGACTGCGCAGGAGACGAGCAGGGTCGAGGTGAAATTAGCAAATCTAATATATATCCGATTCGACGACGGAGACGATGCACGACTTGACAGGATTCCAGCGCGACCTCCTCGTCGTGATCGCCGGCCTGGAGGATCCCCACGGGCTCGCGATCAAGGAGGAACTCGAGGAGTACTACGAGAGCGACGTCAACCACGGCCGCCTGTACCCGAACCTCGACGAACTCGTCTCGAAGGGTCTCGTCGAGAAAGGGCAGAAAGACCGACGGACCAACGTCTACCGACTTACTGCCCGTGGAGAACGGGAGCTGTCTGCCCGGCAGTCCTGGGAAGCCCAGTACGTGTCCGCCTGAGCCCGTGGGCACCCCACCGATTCTCGGGTCGGATCGAGGAATCGACGGACCGCCAGGTCGACGAGGCCGGCCTGGGGCTTCGCAGTCTGCCACGGCGTTCCCTCCCGAACACGTGTCTTTTCCGCCTGCCGTCCCGACCGGTACCCATGAGTCTTGACGTGCCGGTCCCGGAGCCGCCGTCGCTTTCCTCGGCGATCGACGCCGACGACTACGACGACGTCTCGGTGCAGGGCGAGGACTACCGCCGCGAGGAACTGCAGGACTTCCTCGAGTCCGGGGCCTGGGAGACGGCCTTCCTGGACTGGGCGGCGGAGACGAGCCTCCCCGCCGCGGACTTCGAGATCGCTCGCGACCTGGACCTCATAGCTGAGTTCGACTTCTTCTGGGACGACTTCGCCGATCGGGTCGGCTACCACGCACCCGGGATTCCGGAGGACTGGCGCGAGCGGGCGGTCCATCCCGATCTCGACTCCTGGGAGACGGTCTCGGGCATCAACGCCGGCCTCACGGAACTCGGGCAGATCGTCTGCGAGGTCCTCGCGGAGGAGTACATCGACTGGGAAGCCGACTTCGAGGGTCCCGGGGACCTGCCGGATTTCGAATGACGGAGCAGGCCGCCACCCCCCTGAGGCGTTGAGACAGGCGCGTTACCCGAGGTCGGGTTCCTGACCTGACTCCGGCCTCGGGGTCTAGCGGGTCATCGTCGCACTCACCACGAAGGTCTCGCGCCGATCCGCCCCACTCTTCACCTCGAACCCGGCGTCCTCGAGGAGGGCTGTGGCCCGGTCGGCGTCGTACCGCTCGCTCGTCGGTGGACCCTCCCCGCCCTCGCCGCTCGCGCTCCAATCGGCGATTCCCAGCCGGCCCCCAGGACCCAGGACGCGGCCTACCTCACCCAGGGCCTCCGGCGTGGCGAACTCGTGGAAGGTCATCGTCGAGTACGCGGCGTCGACCTGGCCGTCGTCGAAGGGCAGGTCGGCAACCTCGGCGGTCACGAGGTCGACGTTCTCGGGGACGCCCTTGTCTTTGTAGAACGCGTGCATCTCCGGCTGGACGTCCACCGCGTGGATGCGTCGGACGTGAGGAGCGACGTCGTCGGTGAAGAACCCGGTCCCGCTGCCCAGGTCGAGGACGACGTCCTCGGTGCTCGCCTCGAAGAGCGCCAGGAGTTCCTCGACGGAGAGGTACTCGTAGCGGGAGGGGTCCTCCAGCCGCTCTGCACCCGCGGGGTCGAAGGTGTGAAAGCCCATGGACGCCATCCGACCCCGAGCCTTGAACAGTCTTCTGCCGGCGGCCCGGGAGTGGGCGTGCCGGGTGTGGTGAGGGGCCTGCATGGGGGGTCGAACAACCGGTCCCATTGGCGTGGCACGCGCAGCAGGCCCGGCCACTGACACGATCGGTAGATCGGTTACCGTTCGTACTCGCCCGAAAGCCGACCGGACGCGAGGATCGGCCCGGCGAGGGCTTCCTCCAGGTGGTCCCTGCGGGCCCCGGCCTCGACGTTCAGATCGGTGTCGAGGGCGTAGACGGTGAAGCGGTACGTGTGGGGACCGTCGCCGCTCGGGGGCAGGGGACCGCGGTAGCCGAGCTCGTCGAACCCGTTCGTCCCCTGGCGCGCACCGCCGAGGTCCGCCACGGTCTCCCGCTGGGGGACACCGGCCGGGATGTCCGCCCGGTCGCCGGGGACGTTCCACAGCAACCAGTGGACGAACGTGCCGGACGGAGCGTCCGGATCGTCGACGACGAGGGCGAGCGTGACCGCCTCCGCTGGGACACCGCCGATGGACAGGGGTGGGGAGCGGTCGGCCCCGTCGCCGGTGTACTCCGTCGGAATCGTCCCACCCGTTTCGAAGGCCGGCGAGGTGACGGTCAGGCCACCTGGCGATCCGACTGTCACGGTATTGCCGTCGGAACACCCCGCCAGCGGCGCGGCGACGGCCGCAGCCAGAACCCTGCGCCGAGGTATCATACGTCGACGTTCGAGCGGGACGGCCTTGAAACTCGGCACCCGGGAGTTGAAGGGCACCCGCACCCAGATCGTAGGTATGACAGAGATTCACCCGCCGGACGAGCGACAGTGTGTCCGTTGCGGACGGGAGGAGGTCTGGGACGACGACCGCCGGTCCTGGACGCTTGCACCCGACTCCGAGACCGCCGGCTGGCCCCACTGCCTCCACGAGTGGGATATCAACGGCGCGTACAACGCCGTACGCGGGCAGCACGTCGACGGGAACTGACGGCCGACGCCCGTTCGGGGGGCGGGGAACTCGTTCCACTCCCTCACTGCGGGGGTGTGGACTCGTCAGATGCCGACCCATTGGTGGAGGACCTCTGGGCACCGGAGGAAGACGCCACCGGAGGTGGACGCTTTATGTTGAGCGGGCCGGATCCACTCACTATGCCGACCGTCTACGTCACTGCGCCGCGGGAGGCCGCCCCGGACATTGCAGCCACAGTCATCGAGGAGCGCCTGGCCGCCTGCGTCAATCGGGTGGACTGCGAGTCGACCTACCGGTGGGACGGCGAGGTCCATCACGACCCGGAGGCGATCCTGTTGATCAAGACCGCGCCCGGCCGGTGCGACGATGTCGTCGACCGAATCGAGGCGATCCATCCTCACGACGTGCCAGCTATCGAGCGCTTCGCGGAGGCCGACGTCCTCGATCGGTTCGCGACCTGGCGTGACGGCGCCGTCGAGTGACCCGCTCCAGCGATCGCTTCGAGGGTGGGCGGGGGTCGAGTCGACCACCCGAGGAGGGACTCAGGCGTCCGGACCGTACTCGAGGTCCGCCGTGTAGCGGTCGAGCAGGAAGATCGCCAGCGCGCCGATCAGGAATCCGCCGGCCACGCCGGTCGCGGCCGGGAGCGACCAGGGGCTGATGCTCTCCCGGATGGTCTCGACCGGCAGGCGGAGCGACCCGACCATGAGGCTGACGAGGAAGGCAAGCGTCGCCGCGTGGGCGCGATCCAGCGCCCACCGGATGGCGTAGGCCACGGAGAAGACACCGACGACGGCACCGGTCACGAAGGTGAAGACGACCGCCCCGGAGTCGACCAGCCCCGGTGTGACGCCTCGCGAGGGAAGAGCGATGAGGTGATCCACGAAGGCTTTCAGGACCCCCGTGAGGTACTCGTACTGCCCGACCAGGTAGAGGACGAACGCGCCCGAGACGCCGGGGAGGACCATCGCGCTGATGGCGACGGCTGCGATGCCGAACACGAGCGGGAGCGGGGGCGGCCCGCCGACGGGACCGCCGGAGGCTGACGCACCTGCGAGGAGGAAGGCGACCACGAACCCCGCGATGGCGGCCACCGCCCTCGGCACCGTTTCCAGCGACACCTCCCGGTAGAGGACGATCGCCGACACTGCGATCAGCCCGAAGAAGAAGGCTGCCGTCTCCGCCTCGAAACTCGTCAGCGCGGCGTGGGCCACGCGAGAGAGCAGGACGACGACGGTCACGACCCCGAGGCCCAGCGCGGCCAGGAAGGGCACGTCCATGCGACGGAGTTCGGCGAGGAACCGCCGGCGACCGCTATGGGCGTGCAGTTCGGGGACCAGGCCCAGGACCCTCGGGTCGAGTGCCGTCAGGGCCGAAATCAGCCGGGTATAGATACCCGTGACGAGCGCGATCGTCCCACCGGAGACGCCCGGGAGCGTGTCGGCAGCGCCCATCGCGGCGCCCTTCAGGTAGACGACGAGGTACTCGCGAACGGCCTCAGACGACCCTGCCTCGCCTGCCTCGGATTCAACCGGGGGATCGGTGGTCACAGTTTGAACACGGCGCTCACCGGTCGGGGGCCGCTCTGGCCTGCGCTGGGGCGCCGATAGACCTTCCCACGGCCTCCGAGGTGGCAGTCCCCGAGGCATCACTGGACTCGGAGGGTCCGCTCTCTCCGCCAGTCTCCGAGTCTCCGCCTCCTGGGCTCTGGAGGCTGCGGTTTTGCTGTTCGAGGGTGACCGTCGCCGTCGCGTCACGTTCGCCGACGACTGCGGCCTCGGTGACGTTCACGGTCCCCTGATAGTAGGTGACGTTCCCGCCGTCACGCTCTCTCTCCGTCCGGATCGTATACGGTCCCGTTGCGCGGACGCTGACGTTGGTGTGGCCGTTGTCCGGGCCCCACTGGGCGTATCCAGTCGTCGAGTACGGGACCGTCATCGTGAATTCGCCGTCGGGCCCGGTGGTGGCTCGCTGGCTGTACGTGAAGTTCCGCCCGCCCGGAATTCGCAGCTGAACGCTGGCGGTCACGTCCGTGTCGACCGGCCCTGTCCCCGCGATGGTGGCGCCGGGGACTCGCTCGAAGATCTTCGTCCAGGCCGACGAGGCTGGGTTGAGCCACTGGAGGGCGGCGGTCTGCATCTGCCGCTGGTTCAACTGGGAGTAGACCGGGTTCTGTGCGAGGAATCTGGAGACGTTTGCCCCCTCCATCTCGTTGATCAGGCCCGCAGCGTAGCGCTGACCGTTCCTGAGGGCGTCGAAGTCTGACGCCTGGACCAGCCGGTAGTGTTGCAGGGCGGGGACACGCTCTGTCGGGTACGGTCCGATCCCGCCGATCTGGGCGCTTCCGTCCTCTGCGACGTAGGCCTCGGCCGCACTCCTGTTGGGGAACTGCCTGAGGTAGGGCCCGTTCCGTGGGACGACGGGTCGCTCGTCGTTCTCCCCGTCACCGTCGACGTCGCCGATCGGGACCATCTCCCAGTCGGTCACCACGTTTCGGGGCTCCTGGGCGCTCCCGTGGTATCGGTAGAGCCTGACGACCATCGACTCGTAGTAGGCCTGCGTGTGGCGGAGCATGAAGCTGAGGCCGGCCCGGGTCCGCTGCCGCAGGAGGACCGGCGCCAGGAAGTCCCCGTCCTCCATGGTCCGCAAATTGGCGCCGGTGAAGTTCGGATGGAAGGTCACCGGGGCGAAGAACTTGCCGCGGACGGGTCTCGCGCTCATCCCCTCGATCATCTTCCAGTCGATCGTCGCGTACCGCGTCGTCGCGTCGTCCTCGTCGACCCTGTCCAGGGCCGCAGCCGCCTCGCGCTCGTCCTGGGCGAGCAGAAACCGGGCCGCGTCGGTGGCGCCTTGCTGGAACGGGTTCGCGTTCGGGATCCGGTTCCCGAGGGCGGTGATCCAGTGCCCGTAGTCCCACCAGGACGTCACGCCATACGCGCCGTCGGGATAGTCGAAGTCGTCCGTGCGGGCGTAGGTTCCGGTGAAGTCCATCGCCTCGGCGTCGGGATTCCCGTAGGTCCCCTCGGCGGGTGTGTTATCCGCCATCCAGTCGAGGCTGTCCTCCCAGCCCTGGATCCCGGTTCCCGGTCCGGAGAGGGCCCCCTTGATCGGGTCGGCCTGGCCGCCAGCGCCCGTGAAGACGAACATCGGCATGATCACCACGACAACGATCAGTCCGACGGTCAGGATCTGGTACGTCTCGATGCCCTCACCGGCGTCATCGGCCGATCCGAGGAAACGAAGGGTTGATCCGATGGGGATCGCCGCGAGCGCTGCCAGTGGCGCGACGAGGTAGTACTCGAACCGCTGCTGGGTCAGGACCGCCGAGAAGACGAATGCGATCCAGACGACCAGGAACAGTTCCTCGGCGCGCCCCTCCTCGTCACCCCACTGTCGGTAGAGGATGACGAGGATCCCCGCGACGGCGAGGATGGGCGCGAGCCCGTGCCAGTCGATCAGACTGCCGAGGTCGGCGAGGGGTGCCGTCTCGCCGATGGTCCCCACGGTGGCCGTCTGGGGAAGCATGAACCCGAGGACCTTCGCAAACTGTTTGAAGAGCCGGTCGAAGAGGGTCGGAAATCCGACAAATACGATGGCCGTCCCGGCGCCGAGGACGGCTGCCTGAGCGATCGGGTACCCGAACGGATGGAGGTCTCGTTCGTCCCAGGTCCGTGCCAGCCAGGAGACGAAGACGAGCCAGGCGACGAGCCCGAATGCCATTCCCGGTTGGAGGAGGGAGTTGCCCGTCGCCGCAAACCCGAGACTCCCGAGCGTAGCGAGGTTCATCACGCCGGCCGTCCCCGCAGCAATCGCCCCGGCGATGGCGACGTGTTCGGGGGAGTTGCCACGCAAGTACTCTGCACTCAGATAGGTGAGGAAGAACACGCCCAGAATCCCGAGGAGGAAGATCCCCGGGGGCCAGAGCCAGAGGTAGAGGCCCACGGCGAATCCGGCGAGTGCGCTCCACCCGACGGTGCGGCGGAGGGCGTCGACGTTGCGTTCCGCCAGGAGTTCGTAGACCGGCTTCTCCTCCTGGGCGACCGAGAACGCGACCATCAGGCCCAGGCCGGCGACGGACTGGAAGAGTGCCTCGGCGACCTGGTGGTCGGCGAAGCCCACCGTGCTCCGGGCCAGGAGGATGCCCGAGGACAGCGCGACGATCGCCGCGCTCGCAAGTCCGGCGAAGCGGCTCTTGCCCACTCGCCGGCCCATGACGTAGGTCGGGATCAGGACCAGCACCGCGATAGCCGGCGGCGCGAAGAGCAGGACCTGTCTGATCAGTTCGTCGCTCGGGTTCCCCAGGCCGAGGACGAGTGCCACCAGAGCGAGGGTCTGGTCGAAGATCGTCCCGAACTGGGAGTTCGCCGTCCCGTAGGAAAAGTACGTCCAGGGGTCGAACGGGATGTTGTTCGGGAAGTTCTCGACCGTGTACGCGGTCGCCCGATAGTGGTACCAGGGGTCGTTCCCGGCGAACAGTATCTCTCCGTCGACCACGAAGTTTCCCCAGGACTTCGCACGGTTCCAGAGGACGAATCCGGCGAATACGAGCAGGACGAGGTAGTGGTAGCTCCCACGAAACCACTCGAGGAGGGCGGCGGCGCCCGTATCCTCCTCGATCTGTGGCCGCCAGTCGCTCATTAGGGGTGGAGAATTCCAGTGCGCGCATAAGCCTTGTGAAGACACGCGAGCGCGGGACTGCGGTCCCAATCCCGCCCCCCGTCGGCGGGGAGACTACCACCCGTGGGTGATGGTGGAGCCTCCGTCTGCGAGGATACTACCTCCTGTCGGTGATGGGGCAGCCTCCGTCGGCGAGGATACTACCTCCAGTCGGTGAGGGTGCCGCCCCCGTCGGCGAGGATACTACCTCCCGTCGGTGAGGGTGCCTCGGACCGACCAGCTGTCATGGAGGCGGGGCCAGTGCTGCGATACTTGAGTTCTGGTCGAGTAGAGAACACCTAATCGATGGTGGGTAGCTTTGATCGACGGGTGAGAATGTGGCCAACCCAGCCTGGGCGACCACCCCGCCGGCGAGCGTGAAGCGCAATCGGGTGCCCCTCGCCGTCGTCCGGATCGATACCACCCATCGCAGGATAGGGAAAGGAAGGGAAACTCCTAACCTCGGTGCTCTCCGAGCCAGCGACGTGCGCGTTTCCGTGGTCCTCTGTGAACACACGACCGAGCGCTACGAGCACTGCCAGGCGGCCACCGAGAGCGTCCTGGCCCAGACGTACGACGACGTCGAACTGGTACTCGTCGCCGACGGGGACGAGGCGGTCTGTGCGGCCTTCGAGCGAGACTACGGCGACCGGGAGGACGTCGTCGTCCACTGCAACGAGGAGAACCGCGGCCTTCTCGAGAGCCGGAACAACGGCGCCGCGGCAGCCACCGGCGAC
>JAZKTI010000308.1:0-2541 GCA_036625635.1 Haloarculaceae archaeon | reverse complement strand
TGCCTGTTTGCGGTTGCAGTGAGGTCTGCGTTCGAGAGCGAGGTGAGGGCGTTCTGCCTGTTTGCGGTAGCAGTGAGGTCTGCGTTCGAGAGCCAGGTGAGGACCGTATGTCAGGCGGATTTAGGATCTCGTCCCGCTCCACTTCAGGGTGGACGCTCCACTAGGTCGGTAGCTACTCCCGCATACTGAGCATCCCCCGAGCGGCGGAGGGCGGTTCACAGACCGCGAGTGAGCAGCGGGAGCCAGACGCCAGGCCGTTTTGGCCGAGCTGTTTGCCGGGAGGGTGCCCACAGTGAGCACCGAACGAGGACATCCGAGCGGAAACGAGGTCGTCTGAATCTCCCGATCAGACCATTACACCTCGAAAAGGGAGATGAGAGCCCGCTTCACGAGTTGTTCGCCATCGCCAGTCAGTTCGCCGCGTCGGGCCGATAGTATCGTCCTGGGTGCAACCGTGTACAACGCCCACGGCATCAGGTACTGCGACCTGGAGAAAGAGATTCCGGAGAGGTGCTCGCTCCTGAGTGCAGGCGAGTAATGGTCGTACTCTTCGGCGTTCGTCCCGATGCACATCACTGTACATTGCGTCGCGTTGAACGGTCGTTTTTCGTGCGAAAGGACGACGACAGGTCGTTCTGGATGCGCGTCTGTCGGGTCGCCCGCCCAACTCACCGTTCCTGCTGGAAATTTACGCATCCTCGAAACCGCCCTCTAACTCGTCGATCTCGGCGTCGAGTTCGTCTTCATCAACGTCTTCCGGTGGGTCGCCTCCCCACTCCGTGTGTGCCCCAAAGTCCCTGGTTTCTTCTTCGAACATCCGCTGCACCTGGTCGAGACTGCTCACGTATCGGTGGAGGTCCTCCCGGTGTTCGAGTGCATGGTAATGACTATCCGCGGTTTTCCCGATGAATCCCTGGTCGTAAAGCCGTTTGAGAGTCGTCGTAACCGTCCCGTGCGGGAGGTCGAGGGCGTCTTCGAGCTCCGTGGGCTTGAAGCCAAATTCTGGCTCGCTGTAGAGGAATGAAACGATGTCGGATTTTGCTGTTCCTGGTGTGAGATCGACATCGGGTTCGTGAGTGTCGAGGTGGACGGGCACGGTTGTAATCAGATGTAGTTTGTTGTGTCTTATAGTAGTTGCGGCGATCCAGGGGAAGTCACCCGGGAGGGGGTGTGTAGTCTCGGAGTCGGATCCGGTCGGTTCTGTTTGATCTCGTCTGCTGAGCCACTCTGTGACCGCCGTTGACATAGGAATCAGTTGTTTCCCCGTGGTTCGTCAGAAAGTCGTCGTCGTACGTGACCAGCAATCGGTTCTCTCGCTCCGCGTAATCCACGATCACCGAATCGTCGCTGCCCGGGCCGAGTGACGCCACGGTGACGACCCGTTCAGTGTCGTGCCCGAGTTTCCGACAGTACTCGGCGAGCCTCACCTCGGTCATCTCGTCGAGCAACAGCGAAAAGGCCATCTAGAGGCCTTGCGGGTCGGCGACGGCACCGCCCTCGAGAGACTGCTCGATCCGAGCCTCGCGACGCTGCTCGACCTCGTGCAAGGTGCCAGGGTGGTCGTGGTAGTACGCCAGGGCCCGGTACACGTCGGCGAGATCCAGTCCAAGTCGGTCGACGACAGCAGGTGGGTCCAGCCCGCGCTCCTCGACCAGTCCGTGAACCCGTCGGACCGAGACGCGGTGGCCCGCGAGATGGGATTCGTCTATCAGAATCCGCTCGATGCCCGGGTTGCGCGACCAGCGGGAGCGCAACCAACTAGCGAGGCGGGGAGCGAGCGACCCGTCGAGTTCGTATTTCGCCATCTCCAGCGGAGATTGGTCGTCCTGGTTTATCAACGCTGGGACGCACTGGGTGATGGAGGGGCTCAGCTTCGACTCGTCGTTCCCTGAGACGGCCAATGACGGTTTCAACCTCGGGGGGAACGGCACGAGACAATCGCCGGGCCGGTCGCCGTTCCCCGGCACCCCTCCCCCACCGCCAGCGCCGCCGCGTCGGTGCCCTCCTCGCCCTCGGCGCCACCTCCCACCTCATCGCCGACGCCCTCCTCCTGACGGCCTCGGGCCACTCCTATCCGCTCCGCTGGCCCCTGACCGACGTCGCCCCGGCGACGCCGGGGTTCTACCTGAGCACCGACGGCTGGCCGAGCGTCGCCCTCGGGACCCTCGCACTCGCGATCTGGCCGGTCGACCGACGGGTGGTCCAGACCGACGGGTGGTCTAATCCGACGCGCCCCGGTAGGGACCCACCAACACGCCTCGCAAAGGCCGAATGGCAGGCCGGCGACGCTAGTACGCCCGGTACGTCTGGCCAGCGCGATTGGCTCGGCCCGAACGACGTGATCGGTTACGGGCGACCTCGACCACCCCTTCGGATCTGGCTTCAGTCACCGGCTGTAGTCGTGTTGGTTCCCCTGCAGCCATGACGACGGCCTTCATCGAATGCATCACCAGGGAGGAACGATCCGTACTTCGCCACGCCTGGACCCCCCTCCGAACACTGATTGGCTCCTCGGTACGTACACGGGGACAATGCGAATCT